>CAMBQC010000136.1 GCA_945869855.1 Prosthecobacter debontii | reverse complement strand
CTCACCTTGGGAACCCGCACCAGCACCCAGGACAAAGAAGGCGAGGTGGTCGAAACGCGCGAGGTCGGCAATTATCCCGAGGCGGAGATCAAGGCTGTGTTCGATGCGTTCACCGGCGAGTTTGAGCAACTCCCGCCGATGGTTTCCGCGATCAAAATGGACGGCGTGCCGCTCTACAAGCTCGCCCGCAAGGGGCAGGAGGTGGAGCGCAAGCTGCGCCCGGTCAAGGTCAGCGGATACGAGATCACGCGCATCGCATTGCCGGAGGTAGATTTCCGCGTGCATTGCACGAAGGGTTTTTATGTGCGCACCTACGCGAACGACATCGGCGAGAAGCTCGGCTGCGGCGCTCACCTGAGCGCGTTGCGGCGGACGAACTCGGGGAAATTCACCCTCGACCGCGCGGTCACCATCGCGCAACTCAAGGAGGCTGATCCCGAGATTCTGATGAAAGCGCTGATTTCTCTGGCAGAAATTTCACTGATGCGCGGAGCCTAATAACGATGCCCATCCGGATCGACAAGCTGGAGGAATTGGCGGCGCAGGACGGGCCGCTGCATCTCGCGCTTGGTGTTTTCGACGGGGTGCATGCCGGCCACCGTGCGGTGATCGCGCGTGCGGTGGAGGCTGCGAGGAAAGAGGGCGGGAAAGCCTTCGTGGTGACCTTCGATCCGCATCCCATCCGAGTGATCGCGCCGGAGAAAGCGCCCGCCTCGCTGCTGGCGACGCTCGATGAAAAGGCGGCGGTTTTGAAGGCGCTGGGCGTGGATGGTTTGCTGGTGATCCATTTCGATATGACCTTCGCGAGGATGGATGCAGAAGAGTTTGTAAGGAAACTTCTGGACGCCGATGTGCGGACGATCGCGGTCGGCGAGGACTGGCGGTTCGGCAGCAAGCGCTCGGGTGATGTGGCGATGCTGCGGCGGATGGGCGAGGAGATGGGTTTCCATTTAGAGGCCGTGCCGCCGGTGATGTGGGACGGGGAAAGGATCAGTAGCACTCGCATCCGCCAAGCGATCCGCGATGGAAATTTCGAAGCCGTGGAGGAAATGCTCGGCCAGCCATACGAGCTTTCCGGGACAGTCATCGAAGGACGGAAGCTCGGGCGTGAAATCGGATTCCCCACCGCGAATGTCCGCCTCGGCGAGCGGCAAACGCCCCGCGATGGTGTCTGGGCGGTCAGCGTTTACGGGCTGGGAAAAGGTATCGCGAACCTTGGCACGCGCCCCACCGTGGATGGCGGCGAGCGGCTTCTCGAGGTGCACCTTTTTGATTTTTCCGGCGATCTCTATGGCAAACAGTTGCGGGTGAGCTTCGCGAAATTCCTGCGACCCGAGAGGAAATTCAGCTCGGTGGAGGAACTGCGGGAACAGATCGGGAGGGATGAGGATGAGGCGAGGCGCTTGCCAGTATGAGCATTACCATGTTCCTGTTTCAATCGGCGGATTGATTCCTGGTCACGCCTCAGCACGCATTTGCTATCGGGTGGGTTACCGCGGAAGCCACGCTTTCATGTCTTCTTGCGGTTCCTACCGGCGCAGATAGATTTCAGGAAATGAGTCGACGTGCTAGAAGGAAAAAAGGAGGAACGAGAGAGCCCTGGCTTGGAAAGTTCTTGGTGCTCTTAGGGGTGTTTCTTTTGTTAGCGCTGGCGCTGGGATATGCGGGTTTGCGCGTTTACCTGCACAGCGAGGGTTTCCGGAAATTCCTTTCCGCCGAGGTCAGTAAGGCGGTGAAGGTGGTAGGCACGTTCAGCTCTTTCCGATGGGACGGCCTGACGGTGGAGACCGAGCGTTTCGAGGCGACCGGGGAGGGGATGATTGTGTCGGTCGGGGCGGATCAGATTAGCACGGAAGTGGGTTTCGGAGCATTGAGCAAGGGCGCGTGGGAACTCAAGCAGACACGTGTTTCGCGTCTGGAGGTGGGTTTGGACTTCACCAAGAAAGAGGAAGCACCTCCCGAGGTGACGCAGTCGGTCACAAAGAGGAAGCAGGCGGGCTGGTTGCCTAGCAAGGTGGGGCTGGAATCGGTCGCGATCGGCGAACTCGTCATCCGAGCCAAAACAAGTGATGGCGATATCGCCGCGCGGGGAATGAAGGTGAGGCTTGAGCCGATTTCGACAAAGGGCGCTTACGAAGGCGAGATTACCGGCGGGACGATCGATCTGGCCAAGACCCGGCTGCCTCCGATTCGTTTGGAAAAGATCAGAGGATCTTTCCGGGATGGCAGCGCCTTTATCACCAGCGCGGATCTCAGGGCATGGGATAGCGGACGCATCGATGCCTTCGGGGAGTGGGATTCGAAGACCGGGACATACGCTTTCGAGGGCGATCTGGATGGGGTGAAATGCGACGAAGTTTTCAACGAAAACTGGGCGCGTCGGTTCACCGGAGATCTGTCGTCCACTTTTTCCCTGAAGAATAACAGCGGAAAGATGGCGGCGAACGGCAAACTCACCATCCGCAACGGCACGCTCACCGCCCTGCCCATGCTCGATGCGCTCGCCGCCTATGCGGACACCCGGCGCTTCCGCATCATCCAGCTTAGCGATGCGCGGACGAAATGGCAGTATTCGGACGGTGTCTTTCTGTTCACGGATTTCGTGATGGCGAGCGAAGGGTTGATCCGGCTGGAGGGGGATTTCTCGATCAAGGGAAAAGCCATCGACGGGCTTTTCCGGCTCGGTTTGGTTCCTGGCACGCTTGCCAGTATTCCCGGCGCGGAAACGGATGTGTTCCTGCCCGGCGAGCGGGGGCTGCTATGGGCCCCTATCCGGATCACCGGCACTCTGGACGACCCCAAGGAAGACCTAACCGACCGCCTTGTCCTTGCGGCGGGCATGCGCATGTTCGATGTGATCCCGGACAGCGGTGAAAGGGTTTTGAAATTCACGAAATCCGTCCTAGGAGAGACTCCCGACAAAGTCATCGATCGGGGTCTCAAGGTGATCGATGAGGGGGGGAAGGTGATCGAGGGCGCGGAGGATGTCATCAAAGGCATCCTGGGGAACTGATCGCGAAAGATGCGCTTGTGCGGGGAAGGACTACGGGCAATAAGACAGGGCTTACATCG
>CAMBQC010000135.1 GCA_945869855.1 Prosthecobacter debontii | reverse complement strand
TTCGAATCGCAGGGCTGGGACGCTTTGGAAATCGATGGCCACGACCTCGCGCTGATCGCGAAAACCGTCGCCAGCATGAAGGCATCCGACAACGGCAAGCCGAAGGTGATCATCGCCAAGACTCTCATCGGGAAAGGCATCCCGGAAGTAGCCGGAACCGCAAAAGCGCACGGCGAAGGCGGCGCGAAATTCATCGAGGCGGCCCGCGCCGGGCTCGGCCTTCCCGCTGACGAGCATTTTTTCGTATCCGAGGAAACGAAAGCCTTCTTCGCAGAACGCAAGGCCGTGCAGGCCGCGAACTTCACCGCATGGCAGACGACCTACGACGCATGGGCGAAGGCGAACCCGGATCTCGCCAAGGAACTCACCGATGGCGTCGCAACCTCCGTGCCTTCCAATCTCAGCGACAAGATCGCCGCGTTCCCGGCCGACTTCAAGGACGCCACCCGTTCGGCGGGCAGCAAGGTGATCAATGACGTGGCCAAGGCCATGCCGCAATTCCTCACCGGCAGTGCCGACCTCTTCGGCTCCACGAAAAACTATCTCTCCGGCGAGGGCGATTTCTCCGCCAAGAACCCGCTCGGCCGCAATATCTGGTTCGGCATCCGCGAGCATGCGATGGGCGCGATCTGCAACGGTATCGCCTACGACGGTCTCTTCCGCGCCAGCGGTGCGACCTTCTGCGTCTTCGCCGATTACGTCCGCCCCGCGATCCGCCTCGCCGCGCTTTCCAAGCTGCCGACGACCTTCATTTTCACCCATGATTCCGTCGGAGTCGGCGAGGACGGTCCGACCCACCAGCCGGTGGAAACAGTCAGCGGCCTGCGCGTGATCCCCGGCCTCGATGTGATCCGCCCCGGCGATGCGGAAGAGACGGCCGGCGCCTTCATCGCCGCGATGATGCGCACCGACGGCCCGACGTCACTGATCCTCACCCGCCAGGCGATCCCGCTGATGAATCATTTATCCGCCCAGGAGCGCCGCGACGGCGTGCTGCGCGGCGGCTATGTGGCTGTTCAAGAAACCGGCGCCCTCACCGCCATCCTCATCGGCACCGGCTCCGAGCTCCAGCATTGCGTCGAGGCCGCCAAGCAACTCGGCGATGGCGTCCGCGTCGTCTCCATGCCCTGCGTCGAGCGCTTCGAGCGACAGTGCGCCGAATACAAGGAAAGCGTCCTTCCGAAATCCTGCTCGAAGCGCGTCTCCATCGAGGCGGGCGTCACCGACATCTGGTGGAAATACGTCGGCACCGAGGGCAAGACACTCGGCATCGACCGCTTTGGTATCAGCGCCCCCGGCGATGTGGTGATGAAGGAACTCGGCATGACCGCCGCAGATGTCGTCGCCGCCGTCTCCTAGTTTCCTCCGCATGGCCGGATGAACGGGTAACTTCTTACGATGCCACGCAACCATACCCACCTTCAACGTGCATGGACGGATCGCTGCTGCTGCTGGGAGTAAAAGGGACGGAGCTTTCCACGGAGGAAGCTGTGCTTTTCAAAAATCTGCGGCCAGCGGGGTTCATCCTTTTCACTCGGAACATCGCCACCCCGGAGCAGGTGCGGAAACTGACGGACGATCTCCGCGGCCTTTCCTACGACGATCCGATCCTCGGCATCGACCAGGAGGGCGGGCGGGTGACGCGGACGACAGGGATCGCGCCCGCTTGTCCTTCGGCGGCGGCGTTCGTGGCGAATCCGGATTGGGAACAGATCGCCAGGGCGGGGGAAGCGACGGCGGAGTTGTTGCGGATGCTCGGGCTGAACCTGAACTTCGCGCCGGTGCTGGATCTCGACCATTTTCCCGGGACGCAGAACGCCCTGCGGCAACGTTGCTGGGGACGGGATCCGCAGGATGTGATCGATCGCGCGGGGATGTGGAACCGCTGGACGCGGAAGCGCGGCATGCTCGGCTGCGGCAAGCATTTCCCGGCTTGCGGGCGGGCGATGAGCGATCCCCATGAAGACCTGCCTTTCTCCCATGCGACCAAGGAGGAACTCATGCGCGAGGATGTCATCCCCTACACCGCGCTGATGCCGGAACTGGACGCGGTGATGCTCGCCCACGTGATGTTCCCGGAGATCGACGCCGAGTTTCCTGCCTCGCTATCGAAACGGATCGTCACCGGCTGGCTGCGTGATCAGCTCGGCTTCGACAAGCACCTCGTGATGACCGACGACCTCGACATGGGCGCGATCATGAACCGCTACGGCCGCGGCGAGGACGTGAAGCTGGCGATCGCCGCCGGCAACGATCTCGCGATGATCTGCCACCGGACGGAGACGGCGGAAACAGCGGCAAAAGCCATTGCGGAGCTGCCCTTGGGTGTCCGCGATGACGCGCGGGCGAGGGTGGAATCTTTCCGCAAAAAGATGTCAGCGCCGTTGGATTTCACCGTGGGGAAATGGGATGCCGTGTGCGCGAAGATCCAGGTAATCCGCGACGCCATTCCAGAGCCCGAGGCGGGGGATGGGCGCAGCGCGGTGACTCGTTATTGAAGTCACTTCACGGTCTCGTGGATCGTGTTGTTCACGGTTCCTGTGAATGGTGTGCCCTCTGCGCTTTTGAGTTCGTATGAGATTTCCATGCACCACGTCGGGGCGATGTCAGGGAGGGTGATGGACACGCTTTTGCCGTCTTCGAGAAGTTTCGCGGAAGCGACCTTCAGCGGACGTTCGTCGACATGGGGGGAACCGTAATTTTTCGTGCGCTGCAGTCCCCAGACTTTCACCTGGAAATCGGATGCGGAGACGGCTCCGAGCGGGTCGGTGAAACGGAGGATCATCCCGTCCTTGGTGGCGCTGAGGCCGACGGGGAGATGGGTGGGTTTCCCGGTGTGGCGGATGCGGTAGAAGCCGCCGTCCCGGTTCTTGTTTCCCGCCCATGCGAACATGCCGATGGAGTAGAGTTGGCCATCGCCGGGGTGGAAGCGCCCGCGCATGACGCCGGTGGGGAAATCGAGGCCGATTGAGGCCATGCCGCCCTGGACACGTCCGTCCGAGAGCTTTTCATGCGGCACCACGTAAATACGGCCCATGCCGTAGCTTAGGTTCAATAGTGATCCGTTGATTGCGCCCCAC
>CAMBQC010000134.1 GCA_945869855.1 Prosthecobacter debontii | reverse complement strand
AGGCTCCGGCGAGCCATGCGCGCAGCCAGACAGAGAAGAAGGAAAAGACAATACCGAATAGGACAAGCCCTACGATTACGAGCACGATGAGGATGATGGTAGATAGGTTGGGCATGGTGTTGTTATGTTTCGATTTTTACAGTGAGTTGGAAATGGTTCGCGTCAACGACTTTCAGTTCGGTGCCCGGAGCGATCTGACCGGACTGGGAAACGGCTTCATAGCGCTTCCCGTCGATGGTCACATAGCCGCTAGGCGAGAGGACTGTGGCGGAAAGGGCGGCTTTGCCAATCAAATCCCGCGCGTCGTCTCCGAGAGCGGCTGCCGAGGCGGAAATTTCGCGGCTGAGAAAGAAGCGTTTCCCGGCGCGGGTTTTCGGCAACAGCTTGAACTGGATGAAGAAAACAAGGAAGGCCGCGATCATCGCGATCACCACCGCGACCAAGCCGCCTGAAGCGCCGAGCTGGATGAAGGAGGCCACGCAACCGGCGAAGAGTGTCAGCCCGCCCGCGATGCCGAGGATGCCGCCGGGGACGAGGACTTCCGCCGCGAGGAGGAAGAGGCCGATGGAGAAAAGGAGGATGATGAGGGTCATAAAATTCAAAGTTCAAAACTCAAAGCTCAAGGAAAAAGGGCTAGCCTTGGAGTTGGCTTTCGATCCAATCCGGATGCCTGCGGCAGTCGATGACCGCACGCACCTCGGCTGTATTGTCACTGAATTTGTAGTAGATGGCATAGGGAAACACACGGCTGATCATCCTATGGTGTCCGTGCACCATTCGATGAATGCCGGCCGTGACACGGAGGCCTTCGATTTAAGCAAGCAGGGTATTTTTGAAATAGTCACCCAATCCGGCTTCCTTTCGTTCGTAGTATGAATAGCCGCTTTCTAAGCCGCCAACGGCGGTACGGGATAGTTTGATCAAGATCACAGCCGTCCGATCATGTTCCTTGCTTCATCGAGGCTGTAAAACCTCTCCTCACCCGCCAGAACCCTGGCTTCGCAATCATCGAGGATCTTCTTGTGTGATTCCGGGATGTCCTGCCTTTCAACCTCGTCGCGCATGTCCTCCCACAATACCTCCAGGATTTGGAATTTTTCCCGGATGGGGAGTTTTCTGATCTCCGTGATGCTCATGGTAGGAAAATACGGGATGATAGGGATTATGCGAGAAATTAGATCGCCTCCACGGTCAGCTCGAATTCGCCGACGGATATGACTTTCACCTCGGTTCCGGGAGGGACGGTGCCGAGGGCGAGGCGGGCATCGTAGCGTTTCCCGCCGATCTCGATCTGGCCGGAGGGGAAAAGGGCGGTGACGGCCTGGCCGGAGGCACCGATGAGGGAGGCTTCCTGGCGGGCGACGGATGAGAGGGTGGTTTCGCCGCCGATGGCGGATTCCAGAACCATGTGGCCCCACAGTCCACCGCGCGGCATGAAGCGGAGCAGGAGGAAGAAAATCAGGATCGCGCCGGCGATGCCGGTGATGAGATTGGTGAGTGGTTTGAAAAGGAAATCGGAATGCCACGCGATGGGTTGGTCGGGCCAAATGTCCGACATGCCCCAGAGCAGAGAGCCGAGCATCAGCAGCGCGCCGGGTATCGCAAGCAGCATGAAGCCGGGGAGAAAAAACAGGTCGATCATCACCAGCGCAAAGCCGAGGAAAAAGAACAGGGCGGCCTCATGTCCCGAGAGGCCCGCCGCGTGGTGGCCAAAGAAGACGATGGCGAGCAGCACGCCGCCACCGATGCCGAACACGCCGAAGCCGGGCGTCTTGAACTCGATGAAAATGAGCACCAACCCGGCGGCGAGGAGCAGCGGTGCGATAGCGGTGATGAACTGCGCGATCTTTTCCGACCACGTCACCTCAAGCCGGATCGCGGTGTAGTTGCCTTTCCCCAGCAGGGTGTCCATCAGGCTATCGATATCCGGGGAAATGCCCGCACCGAGCAGGGACAGGGCGGGATCGCCGTAGGTTTTCATCGCCTCGGTGGCGGTGAGGGTGAGGAGTTCGTCTTCGGGTTTGAGAATTTCCTCCCCGATTTTGAGCACGAAGTCCTCGTCGATCATCGCGGAAAGGACTTCGCCGCGGTAGCCCTTGCCGTCGGAAATGGAGCGGACGCGGGCTTTCAGGTAGGAGACGATCTTCGCTTTCATCGTCTCATCGATGTCCTGTCCGCCGCCAGAAACGGGAGCCGCCGCGCCGATGATGCCGGATGGCGAGAAATGGATCTCATCCGTCCCGGCGGAAATGAGCGCTCCCGCCGAGATCGCCTCGCTGTTCACGTAGGTGATGACTTTCCCGGGAAATTTCTCGATGGCCTTGAGCATGTCGAAGGTGACATCGAGGCGGCCGCCGGGCGTTTCCATGTCGAGGATGACCGTGTCCGCGCCCTGCTCGATGGCCATTTTAAGCCCGCGGCGGAGGACATGGAGTTCCGGCGGCGCGATCTGCTCGCGGATGGGGATGATGACGACCTTGTGCTGCTTCGCTGGCGTGGATTTTTCCTGCGCCGGGAGGGCGGTGGGAAACATGGTAAGCAAGGCGAGCAGTAAGCAGAGGAGGTTTCTCATCGTTGGATGAGGGAATGAAGCATGGAACCACGCCCGGGGAAAGGTTTCATCCGCTCACATATCGCCGGGCGTGAAACCCATGA
The DNA here is from genome assembly GCA_945869855.1 of Prosthecobacter debontii. Taxonomy (GTDB): domain Bacteria; phylum Verrucomicrobiota; class Verrucomicrobiia; order Verrucomicrobiales; family Akkermansiaceae; genus Luteolibacter. The sequence goes on along the minus strand of CAMBQC010000134.1, from coordinate 504 downwards.
CGATATCGAATTTCGCCGCGACTTCCCCGAGGCAGATGCCAATCACAACAAGCCATGACCAGAATCCCGAGTATCGCCATCAGGAAGAGCATCGGCGAAAATTCGTCAACGGGCTCGAGAGGAGCGTCGGTGGCATGGGCGAAGGCCAATGAGGACACGAATAGGAGGATTCCCAGCACGCGCTGCATTCGCTATTTCAACTCTTTATCGCCGTATTGTAAGCTTGGATGATGTCTTTTTTGGAGAGGCTTTTAAAGGAAAGGTTCAGTCCGTCGAGGAAACCGAAATCAAGTTTTTCAAACACCTCCCTGACCCCTGGCTTCAGCTCTTTCACGTACCAATAACTTCCCTTGGTTACATCAAACACATCTTTCGGCACGAAATTCGACCCAACCTGGGCGATTGCGAAGTCAAAATCGACCCTGAGGTTTAAGAGTTCTTCCTGTGAGATTCTTGATAAGTGGGCGTGCTTCAGGTCAAAGTCCTCGTGGGGTAAATCGCGCG
>CAMBQC010000133.1 GCA_945869855.1 Prosthecobacter debontii | reverse complement strand
ATGAATGATGACGATAACCGCCGCGAGAATCATAAATGCCAGACGTCCGCCCATTTTCGGAAAATTGGCGAGACCATGCAGCAGGGAGAGGACAGAGGCGATGAGGAGCAACTCCGAGGGCCATGGGATGCGGTTGTATGCCCTTGATACGAAGACGCCAGATGGATCAGCGAGCAGGGAAACGGTGGGGACGAGGGAATCAGAAAATCGCGCCGAGGCTTCATCCGCCGCCGACATGCCGTTGCGGATTAGTAGGGTGCCCGCGCGGAGCCCTGTTAGGACATCGTCCGGCGCGTCGATGAGAGATTCTGCGGGGATGGAAGAGGAGTTTGTGGATGAAGGCGGCCTGAAAGTGAGCCGTCCGAATTCATCGATAGGGATGTATGGCCCCTCCTTACCGAGCGAGATGTAATTTCCCAAACGGATCTCGACCTGCGCGGCAAGCACCTTGTGATCCGCGAGCGCGGCGAGCAGTGTAAAAGAGAAAACCACGCGGTCGTCCCAACGCGCGAGCAGGTAAGGAAACTCTCCATCCGGCTCGGATTCCAGCGCCGTGAAGCCGGCCAGCGAGTTGGAGTTGCCGAGCATCGCATCCGGGATGGAGACGCGGTTTACGATAGGAAGATGGCGGGCATTTCCATGGATATCGGAAACGGCGATCGAGGCGCGGCGAAAAGCCGAAGGAAGCGGGGAGGCAATAGGGCCGCGCGAAAGGGGTGCGGCCATGACCACCGAGCGTAGCGCGTCGAGCTGCTGGTCGAGCGCCATCATGGAAATACCATCCGTCTCCGACCATGCGAGCGGCGTTCCGATGGCGATGGAATCACGACCGAGGCGGCGCAGGTTTTTCAGAATGATCGCGAAGTCCACCGGCGAAGGCGGGGAGGCTTGAAAAACGCGGTCGGGATCGTCAGTGATAACGATGTCCGGTAGAGGCTCGGAGGCTATTGTGGTCTGCTGGTTGAGCGTGTGGAGAGTGTGGGTGCTTGCGGCTCCCCCTTTTTCGGTTATGAAAAACGGCGGCTCCGCGAAGGTGCGCGCGGTGAGCGAGAAGAGCCCGCGGTCAATGAACGTGCCGGGCAAAACCGTCCATGCGAGCAACGCCGCAATCGCGCAGATGATGAGCTGGAGGATTCGGCGCGGCATGAGATGGGAGACGTTTAAAGGGAACCCTACGCATTAAGGGAGAGCGGCGAAGATGCTTTGCGCGACTTGATCCACGCTCTGGTTCGCGTCGATCAACCGAGCGAAGGGTTCATCCTTCAGCGAGAGAAAAATCTGGCGGCAGCGTTCGAGGTTCGCCCGTTGTTCGAATTCATTCGCGGTATCGCCCCGCGATCCGATGCGTGAAAGGGCGGTGTCCACATTGAGATCAAGGATCAGTAGCAGGTCGGGATTGGGAGCAAAGGCTTCGTTATCCTCGCGGATTTTCACCGGATCGAAGCCGCGCGAGCCCTGGTAGGCCATGGTGGAGAAATAGTAGCGGTCGAGGATCACCACATGACCGGCGTGTAGGGCAGGTGCGATTTTTTCGGCGACATGCTGTCTGCGATCCTTGAGGAAAGTTTCTAACTCCTCCTCCGGCGAGAGGCGGCCGGTATTCGCGGAGTTTCGCAGCATCGTGCCCCACGGGCCGTCGGTGGGTTCGCGGGAGAGCGTCACCGTCCTGCCCATGGCGGTGAAGTGTTCCGCGAGGCGCTTTGCCTGAGTGGATTTACCGGTGCCGTCGATTCCTTCAATTACAATGAACATAGTAGATGAAAATCAGAGATAGCGGGATTTGAGATGCTGTAGATATGCTTCGGTGGATGGCGTTTTGCCGGTGGAATGCTCCATGAGCTCGGCCGGATCGAGCGCGCCGCCGTGGCGGTGGATGTTTTCGCGCAGCCACGTGAGCAGCGGTGCGTAGTCGGCCTTCGCGGTGGCCGCGCCGATTTCCGGGACGGCGGTGGCGGCCTTGAAAAGCTGGGCGGCATTGATGTTGCCGAGGGTGTAGGTGGGGAAGTAGCCGATGCCGCCCATCGACCAATGGATGTCCTGCAGGCAGCCCTGTGCGTCGTCCGGCGGGGTGAAGCCGAAGGACTCGCGGAAGAGGTCGTTCCATGTGGCGGGCACCTGGGCGACGGTGATCTCGCGGTTCAGCAGCATCCGCTCGATGCGGAACCGCAGAATGATATGAAGGTCGTAGGTGGCTTCATCTGCCTCCACGCGTATCGGCGAGTATTCGGCGCGCTGGATGTGGCGGAGAAAGTTCTCCAGAGGGAAGCCTTTGAGCTGAGGGAAATGTCCCTGTGCGATGGGGTAGAATTTCTCCCAGAACTCCGGCGAGCGCCCGACCTGATTTTCCCACAGCCGCGATTGCGATTCGTGGATACCGAGCGAAACGGCAGAGCCGGAGGGTAAGCCGAAGTCCGCAGCGGGCAAACCCTGCTCATACATGCCGTGGCCGGCCTCGTGCATGACGCCGAAGAGCGATGAGGTGAAATCCGATTCCATGTAGCGCGTCGTCAGCCGCACATCGCGCGGCCCGAGCGTGGTGCAGAACGGATGCGCCGTGGTGTCGATGCGGCCTGTTTCGAAATCGAATCCGATCTCGGCGGCGACAATGGCATTGAAGGTTTGCTGGATCTCCACCGGATAAGGGCCGGGCGGGAGTTGCGAAGGGGGGCTTTTCGCGACGGCCTGTGCGGAGAGAGGCGCGAGATCTTTCCGTAACACATCGAAAAGCTCCGCGATGGCGGCGGTGGAGGTGCCACGCTCGAATCCCTCGAGCAGCGCGTCGTAAGGTTCGTGCGCAAAGCCCCAGAGATCCGCTTTTTCCGCAGCGAAGCCAACGAGCTTCTCAAGATGCGGTGCGAAGATGGAAAAGTCAGAGGCCTTCCGCGCCGCGATCCACGCATGGTGACCGGCGGATTGTGCGGTGGACTCGCGGGTGACGAGATCCGTCGGGATCTTCACCGAGCGATCGGACTCGCGGCGGATTTCACGCAGGTTCGCAGTGCGGACGGGATCGCTGAAGTCATCCGTTTGCTCGGCATCGGCGAGGGCTTTTAGGAAATCATCGGAGGTCGCGAGCTTGTGCGCGTGGGTGGCGAGGTAGGAGAGTTGCTCGGAGCGGTAATCGGCGGAGCCGGAGGGCAGATACGTTTCCTGATCCCAGGAAAGGAT
>CAMBQC010000132.1 GCA_945869855.1 Prosthecobacter debontii | reverse complement strand
GACGGCCGGTCTTCGGCGAGGGCGCCAAAGACAACACGCGAGGGCGCGTGTGCTCCCCCTGAGTGCTTCGCACCCTCCCGTAAAATTACAGCGCGTGCCTCAGCAGGAAACTCTGCAACGCGCAATAGAACTGCGAGCGGAGCAACGCTTCGTGCCGGACGGGCTGGAGGTTCGATGGATCGGATTCTGGATCGGGGCCGAAACCGTATGTTTCCTCCAAGGCGAGTCGCGCTTGGTTTAGTGCGCTATACCAGGAGAAAGCGTCGTCTCGCGTGATCCAGATCGGGCTGGCGCCGTCCTTGGGGAAAGCGGCCGCCGTTTCGATCGCGGCTTGGATCTGGTTTAGGTCGTCGGCGAAGGATTCGCGTAGGTCAGGCACCACAAATTCCCGCCAGTCCTCCGCAACCCGTTCATCCGTGACCATGCCGCCGAGGCGGGTGGCGAGATCGGTGTCATAGCTGTTCGCGTCGATCAAGATCGCACGGAGGACATGCCAGTCCTCGGCGGTTTCGGGGTCGATGCGGAGGCCTCCCTCCAGCGTGGGGGCGACTTTCATTCGGCTTGTTCGAGGGAGGTTTTGAGTTGGTGAAACTGGAGCTGTTGGACGTAAAACTCCGCCTTCTCCAACTCGCCGGACCAGACGATCGAAAGTCCCTGTTGGTGAACCTGTAGCATCAGCTTGGTGGCGAAGTTCTCATTGTAGCCGAAGATTTTCATCAGCACGTAGGTGACGTAGGCCATGAGGTTCACGGGATCGTCATGGACGATAACGTTCCATGGGGGTTGGGGGGAAACGCTGGTTTTCGTTTCCGTGAGCGTGGTGGTGTCCGGCATGGCTCAGGCGGTGGCGGGTTCGGGGGCTTCGATCCATTTGTCGTGCTCTTTGATCAGGTCGATCAGGCGCTCGACGGCCTCGGCCTCGGGGATGTTGAATTTCACGGCGGTCTTGCCGACATAAAGGTTAATCTTGCCCGGTGCACCACCGACGTAGCCGAAGTCTGCGTCGGCCATTTCCCCCGGACCGTTGACGATGCAGCCCATCACCGCGATGCGCACGCCCTTGAGGTGGCCGGTCGCCGCGCGGATTTTCTGGGTGGTGGATTGTAGGTTGAAAAGCGTCCGCCCGCAGGAGGGGCAGGCGACGTAATCCGTCTTGAAAATGCGCGCCCCGGCGGCCTGCAGGATATTGTAGGCGAGACGCAGGGATTGGCCGGGTGCGGTCTCGCCGCGGACAATCACCGCATCGCCGATACCATCGCAGAGCAGCGAGCCGATGTTCCGTGCGGCTACCAGCAGAGCGTGGAGGAAATCGGTTTCACCGGTGGGTGGATGGAGCGTGTCTTTGAGCAGGATGAGATGGCGGGGCTCCGCCTTGAAAGCCAGCATGCGGAAGGCGTGGATGGGTTCCAGCGGCAGGCCGTCCGCCACGGTGATCAGGCGTGGCTCGGTATTTGCGTTGAGGCCGGAAATGGCTGCTTCATCACGCGGATCGATTTCCAGCACCCCGGATTTCTCTACAATGATTTCCGGCTTGTAGTCGCCCATGCCCGCGATCTTGTGGGCGATGGCGTTCCAGCTCTCCTGCGTGGTAAAAACCCGCAGCGGCTTGTCCCCGCCTAGTTCATGGCCCATGACGGTGAGAGAGGAACTACTACGTCTCTCGTAGGAGAAGGGGTCGTAGGAAGGTGGGACTGCAAGTCCCGTGACTGGGACTTGCAGTCCCAGTCCGTCGTGGGGACTTGTAGTTCCCACAAAAACACTCCCCGTCCATTCCCCGGAAACATTCCCTTTCTCCGGGTTCCGCAAAATATAACGCACCTGATGTTTCAAATCCCCCCCATCCCTAACAATATGGTCGAAATACTCCTCCTGCCAAAACGTCCCCGATTTCCCAAGGATGAGATTCGCCTCCTTCGCTGTGTGCGTTTTCCAAGATTGGAGAATCCTCTCTAGCTCATGCCCATTGTAAGGTGTGAGCAGAACGTGCACATGGTTCGGCATCACCGACCAGGCGAGCAGATCGTATCGTTGTCCGTCGAAAAACCTGAGCGCGTTGCAAACGATTTCAGCGAGGCGTGGATCGGAAAGCGGTTGCGGCCCGACCGCAGCGTGTAGTGCCGGTTCGATGATCGTTTCCGTGAGCGACTGGATCTCTGCGCGCAGCGGCATCACTTCGGGAGTGGCGTCGCGGGAGCCGGCGGACTTCAGAGCTATGGCGATTCGCTCTGTTAGGATCTGTCGCTTGGCTTTGTAATCCTCGATAACCCTGTAGGGAAGCGAGTCTTTGGTGCGGAAGGTTACGGCGTAGGTCGCGCCGGGGATTCTCCAGTGAGGAAGCTGGGTGGAGGTTTTTATTTCGAGCTTTGACCAGTCGGGGCGGAGGGTTTGCGCCATGCGATGGATGTCGGGACAGGATGTCCCGACGACGGACTGGGACTGCAAGTCCCAGCCACTTTCGACGAGCGCTCGCGCCACGGGGATCTCGTGGATCGCGTCCTCGGTGAGGGAGACGCGCACCGTGTCGCCGATGCCGTCGGCGAGCAGTGAGCCGATGCCGATGGCGGACTTGATGCGGCCATCCTCGCCGTCGCCGGCTTCGGTGACACCGAGGTGGATGGGGTAATTCCAGTCCGCGCCCTCGGCATCGAGGCGGGCGACGAGCAGGCGGTAGGCCTCGATCATCACCTTCGGGTTCGAGGCTTTCATCGAGAACACGAAATTGTGGTAGCCGTTGTCGCGGGCGATGCGGGCGAACTCCAGCGCGCTCTCGCACATGCCGAGTGGACTGTCCCCGTAGCGGTTCATGATCCGGTCGGAAAGGGAGCCGTGGTTCGTGCCGATCCGCATCGCGCGGCCGAGATCCTTGCAAAGCAGGACGAGCGGCGTGAACTGCTCGCGTATCCTTTCCAACTCCGCCTCGTATTGATCGTTGGAGTATTCGCGGATCTCGAACTTTTTCTTGTCGGCATAGTTGCCGGGGTTCACGCGGATTTTCTCCACCCATTTCGCGGCCTCCATGGCGGCGTCGGGTTTGAAATGGATGTCGGCGACCAGCGGCACCTTGCAACCGGCGGCGCGGACTTCGCGGGCGATGTTTTCCAGATTCGCGGCATAAACTTTCGTCTGCGCGGTGATCCGCACGATCTCGCAACCGGCCTCCGCCAGCCCGAGAACCTCGCGGACGCAGGCAGGCGTATCGCGGGTGTCGGAGGTGATCATCGATTGAACGCGGATCGGGTTTTTCCCGCCGACTCCGACATTTCCGACCATCACTTCTCGCGT
>CAMBQC010000131.1 GCA_945869855.1 Prosthecobacter debontii | reverse complement strand
CGTAGGTCATCACACCAGCGAGGTCTTCCGGGGTCATACCCGCGCCCTGGGCAGGCATGATGCCGGCACCGTAGGTCTTGCCGTTGCTGACCGGGCCCTGGATGCCGTTCAAGATAACCATCGCAAGCTTCTGGTTTTCCTCGATCACGAAGGTGGAACCAACGAGGGACGGGTAGTTCACACCATCGCCCTTGCCATCGGCTCCGTGGCAGCCGTTGCATTTCGCGGAATAGATTTTAGAACCCTTGGCGCTGAATGCCATCAGAGCAGTCTTGGGCTGCGGGCCATCGACTGCGGAGCCGGGCGCAGTGCCTCGGACGTAGTTGGCACGAAAGGTATTGTCGTATGAAAACAAGGTTCCGGCATTGCCGAGGACGCCGCCCGCGATCAGGAGGACAGCCCCGCAAGCGGTGATCACCCACAGCGGGACGGATTCGCGACCGCTTTCGGCGAGAAGCTTTTCACGCGTGGCGGCGGAAAATTCGCTAGCGACGCGGGCGTGCGCCTGGGTCACGTTGATCGTTTCGTCGAGATCGGGTTTCGAGTGCGGGTTGGGCGATGACATGGCTGAGATTGGTTCTTAATCCATCTGCGATCAGGGAGCTTTTGGAGCAGCGGCGGTCGGAGGGGCGAAGTTGAGGGAAGCTGGCACTGGTTGGTCTTTTTTCAACGAAAGAAGATAAGAAACTAAAGCGCGTGCCGCGGATTTCGGGATAATCTCCATTCCCGCCTCTACGGGGAACGGAAGTGATTCTTCGGATGGATTTCCTTTGATCTCGGTGACCTTGAAAAGGAAACGGAAGGAAGGGCACGAGGATTCGCGGCGATCAGGCCTCCAGCGCGGGTTGTAGAGATGGCCGTAGAGCCATGCTTCGGGGTTGGCGCCCTTGGCATAGATCGCCTCGATGCGACGGCCGAGGTTGGAGAGATCGGGCCCCAGTCTGGAAACGCCGATCTGCGCGAACTTCTCGCCTTGGAAATCGAAGGCGTTTGTCTCCCGGCGGGTATCACCGCGCTCCTCATCGCCCGCAATGCCGCCCATATCGGGACGGAACATGTCGTTGCCTGCGTAGGTGGGCCGGACTAACTGGGAGTGACACTGGTAACAGCCGTTCGCGGCGTAAACCTCGGCACCATCCGCGATGCGTCCCGCGCGCTTGGGGATGTAAACCGCGTTCGTGCCGTCGCCCTCTTCAACAGCGATCGGTTCCAGCGAACGCATTTTGAAATAGGGAACGATGACAATGGCCAGCCATGCGACACCGAAGCTGGCGGAAAGGCTGAGAATGAAAGTGCGGAAGCTCATTTGGGGAAATTTTAAACTCTAAATTTTAAATCCTAAATTCCATGCTAATGGGCGGAGGCGGTGCCAGGACCACAGTTATCGATATCGCCGTCATCGCCATGTGGACTACCATGGTGCCCGGAAACCAGCATTGTGGGATGAGTGCTGCGGCGACCGAGGCGGAGCCACATCACGGTGAGGTGCATGAAGAAGAAGAAATTTGAGAGAAGGATGAAGCACCAGACGATGGTGATCGCCCAGGCATAGGGCACAGCGCGCTTGGCTACCTCCGACCATGACTGCGCGAACTCCTCCTGACCGATACCCTGCTGGATGCCGCCGAAGATAGCGATCAAGGCGATGATCGCGACACCGTAAACCGATGGGAAAAAGTGCCACTTGATGAGACGGCGGGAAAGCCACTCTCGGCGGGTGACACGCGGCACGATGAAATAGATCGCGCCGAACATCACGAAGCTGAAAAAGCCGTAGATGGAAAGGATTTCGAAACCGTAACCCGACATCGAGAACTGGGCGAACTCCAGGGTTTTTCCCGGGATATTCAGAAATACGGAGGCGGCGGCCATCACGATGAGTCCGATGATACCGGCCATCGTGAAGCGCAGCGTGGGGCTATTGTTCACGACCTCGGGATCGGCGATGGCAGTCCGCAGGATGTTCACGGCGGCGCTGAAGGCGGGGAGGAAAAACATAATCGTCGCGGCGGCGCCGAGATAGGGAATAAAATACGGAATCGGAGCGCCGGTGAGTTTCTGCATACCGGCCCATGGCATGATCACGGCGAGCGCCCAGAACCCGAATTGTGCCAGAGAGTAGCTGTAGATCGGGCGTCCGGAAACCTTGGGAACGAGGTAGAATGCGGTGCCCAGCGCGACCGGCGTGAAGAACAGGAAAATCAGGCTCGATTTATACCAAGCATTGATACCGGCGGCCATCACGGGATTTCCGGGTATCACGTGAAGCAGTATGTTAGCGGTGATGAAGACCCACGGGAACCAGATCATCGCGGCCATCAGATACCACTGAGAAATGTAAACGTGACCTTCGGGGCGCACCTTGAACTGGACGAGCGACCAGACCACGATGGCGAAATAGCTAAGCAGAAGAACGGGCCAGCAGAAGGACGGGAATTCCATCCACGGCATACCGGTGCCGTATCCGGCGAGGATACCGAAAATTCCTACCGAGACTCCCAGGTTCCAAACATGCCCTGCGGTCAGGATGATGCCGGAGGCGCGGCACTCCTGGCGGGAAAGGCGGGAGAGCATCCAGACGATGACACCGAAGGCGGCCTGGAAGCCCCAACCGTAGATCAGCGCATTGAGGTGGGCGGCCTGGGTGCGCCCATACGTCAGCCAGCCGCAGCCGTCGAGGAAACCGGGCGAGTGGACTTTCGCGGAGGAAATCACGCCGAGGATGATGGAAACCGCGAGCCACGCGGCTCCGCTGGTCAGGAAAAACATCACGGGGTGGCGCAGCGAGCGGTCGATGGACGCGCGCAGCACGGCGTCCTGCTCATAATTGTTTGAAACTTCCGATGACATGAGCTGATTTGAAAGGGGTTACGGCTTGGTGAGTTCCTCGACGGTGGCCTGTGGCTTGCCGACCTCACCCCGCAGGGCGGCGACCTGTTCCGGTTTCACAGCGGATGCCTTGTTGCCGAAGCTGTTGCGGATGTAGGTGAGAACCCCGGCGATCTGTTCGTCGGTCTGATAGGCCATCGGGGTCATGCCCGCCGGGAAATTATATTCCTTGCCGGCCACCGTGATGGGACCCTTCAGTCCGCGGAGCTGGATGATAACGAGGTTGGAAACCGGGCCGGTGACCCACTCGGATCCAGCGAGCGGCGGACCGGCGGGACCACCCTCCCCGTTCTGGCCATGGCAAGCTCCGCAAACCATGAATTGAGCTTTGCCGATCTCCATGACGGCGGGATCGATGGGCGCGTCCGCATCCGCAGCGGGTGCGTCGATACTCCCGAGGTCGGCGACCGGGGCATCGGCGAGTTTCTTCGCGGTATCGGAACCTGGCACGATTTGCTCGGGTTTCTCCACAGC
>CAMBQC010000130.1 GCA_945869855.1 Prosthecobacter debontii | reverse complement strand
AGGGACAGTTTTTTGATCCAGGTGTTGCGGAATTTTACGGGGTTGTGATGACCTTGGAATTTGATCACGCCCGGCGCCGCGCCCTCCGCTGCTCCTGCACCGGTTTTGCGAGGGATGGCGAAGTCGTCGTGGATCAGCTCGCCGTTCTGATAGACCGTGATGCGCGCGTCCTCGGTTTTTTTCTCCCCGTCGAAACGGGCGGAGCGGAACACGATGTCGTAGGTCTGCCATTCGCCGGCGGGCTTGGCGACGAGGTGGTCGGGCTTCTTGAGCTTGTAGATGCTGCCGCCGTAGGACGCGGAGAAATCCTTTTCAGGAATCCCATGCGCATTCTGGATCTGCAGTTCGTAGCGCTTTTGGATGTAGATGCCGGAGTTGCCGTCTCCCTCCCGATTGCCCGGTTTCTTCGACTTGTTCACGTTAAACTCCACGTGGAGCTGGAAATCACGGTAATTTTCCTTCGTGACCAAGCTGTCCCACAAGGGCGAGGCGGTGAGGACGCCGTCCCCGAAAACCCATTTCGTCTCTTTCCCTTTCTCCTCGTGGATGAGTTCGTGGCCTTTCTCGCCGATCAGGGTCACGGCATCCGCGGGGCGAACTAGGTTCGCGATTTCTATGACACCGCGTGTTGTTCCATGTCCAGCATCCCCTGCGAAAATGGGCTGGGATAAGGCGATGAGACAGAGGAGAGAGGAAAATTTCTTCATGATTTTTGACTCAGTCATGGATACCGCGTAGCTCAATGGCTTCGTTGGTGTTCTTCAGTTTTTTGATCAGGGCCTGCGTGCGCCCGATGAAAGGCACGAGTTTCTTCGCCTCGCCATGTGTTGATAAATCCTTCTCAAGCTGGCGGAGTCGGGGTAGCTCAGATTTTGCGGCGGAGCCATAGGCTTCGAGCGCATCTAAGCATTTGGGGATGCGTTTGTCTTTGCCCCACTTGTCGATCTCCATGACGTCGATGCAAAGAGGAATACCCTCGCGGATGCGGTGTTTCGCGAAAAGCTCCAGGCCGGAGAGCCGGATGCCGGCGGCGAACATCTCGCCGCTGGGCGCGGGGGTCACGATCGCCGCTTGGATGGCGGGAAGGAGCGGCTTGATTTCCTCATAGCTGAGCTGCCCGTAAACGCTGCCGATCGCGCCGCGCGCGCGGCCGTCCTGGTTGCGGAGACCGGCGGCGACGGCTTTGCGGAGGAGATCGGGGTCAATGCCGGCGATGGATTTTTTCAGCATGGTGCCGAACACCGCGAAGCAGAGGTAGCGTTGCTCCATGCCGCGCGGGTCCTTTTCCGAAGGCCCCTTGGCGAGCATCCCGAGGAGCTTCGGCAAGGCTTGCGCGGCGGGTGTACCGATGGCGGCGAGGGCTTCCGCAGCCTTAACTCGCAGCCACATATCTTCATGGTCCAGAAGCCCGTGAAGCACGGGCACGGCATCTTCAGATTTCAGGTAGGCGAGCGCTTGGCACGCTCCGTAGCTTGCGTTGAGATCGGGCGAGGAAAGCATTTCCACAAGGGGAACCATTTCCACGTTCTTGCGGCGTGCGAGCGTCATCGCGGCGCGGTCGCGGACGATGGGAGACCAGCTCCCAAGTGATTCGAGAAGCTGGTCCGGCGAGAGGGCGTCGTAGGCGTCGTTGCGGTTCTTGTTGTCCCAGCCGCGGCCATCGAGAACCACAGCCTGTGCTTGCGTGGCGTTGAGCTGCGGGATGCCGGAGGGCTTTTTCCCGGTGAGGCGGATGTGTTTCAGCGGGGCCGCGTAGGCCAGGAGATAGGCACCGGTGGCGTCCCAGTTTCGGTAGCTATCCGACTTCATCTGCGGCGGGCCGAGGTGGGTGAAAGTGCCGTCCGGGCGGCGAGCGAGATCGAAATACCACGCCCCGAACTCATTCATCCATGCCCCCGTTGCCTGCGGGCCGGAAAGCGCCACGGCGGGCAGTGCCCAGGTGAGGTTGAAATAGTTTCCGGTGTGCCCGCCATCGCGCTCCGCACCGTGGGAGGCGAGGCTCATCCGCGCGTAGAACTCCGCGTGCTCCTTTTCACCGAGGATGGAAAAAAGCACAGCCGCCATGCCGCATTTGCCGTTGTCCTCGTGGGTCTGCATCCACTCTACGTGGTCGCCGTATGGGATCGCGCCCTTGCCGGAGTAAAAACGCAGGAGTTTCGTGCTGCGCTCGATGGCGTCCGCCACTTCGGGATCTTTCACGCCCGCTTCTCGCGCGAGGGTGAGGGCGGTGGTCAGGACGATCCCCGGTGAGTTCATCATACCGTAACCGAAAAGACGCCCACTCGGCTCCGCGAACTTGTGGCCCCATGATCCGACGGCACTCTGCCCTTTGGCGGATTCCATCGCAATACGCCGCAGGCCGGGTAGGAAAGACTCGTCGCCGGTGGCCAGGGTGTATTCGGAAACCAGCAACATCAGGTAGCCGTAATACCATGTCGCCATCGACTCGGTGGTAAATTCCGAGGCCCACTTCACCTCCTCTTTCACGAGCGGGAGGTATCTGTCATCGCCGGATGAGAGCAGGGCGAGGGCGTTGAGCGCGCGCGGGATGGGGTTCTGTTTCTTGCTGGTGCCCGTGGCCGTGAATTTCGCCAGCGCCTCACAGCCGTTTTCAAAAATGAACTTCGACTTCGGACAATCGTAGGGCGCCGTCGCGGAATACTTTCCGGGAGCGGAAATTTTCACGATCACCGCCTCTTTTTTCTGCGCTCGCCAGCGGATTAGGGAAAGGCTGCCGTCGCCCGCCTCCACCGCCGTCAGCGCCTTACCGAACTCGGTGCGTGGATCATAGGAAAATTCTTTACCGCCGACCCCGAGGATCACATCGCCGACGGCAAGCGTCCCATCCGCCGGTGAACCGGAATCGATTTTGGTGACGTAAATCTGGCGGGCATCCGTGGTCACAAATTTATCGGAGAAAATCCAGCCGCGTGCGCCGGTCGCTCCGAGGTTCCAGTCTTGGCTCGCGCCGACGGGGACGGGATCGCCTTTGGTGAAATCGGGTTTCCCCATCTTTCCCTGCGGCGCGGCGCAGGCGAACGGGGTGGCGAGAAGCACGGCGAAAATCAGCGGGCGGGTGGCGTGAAGAGGTGTGGAAAACATGCTTCTGCGAATATGGGGAAGGAACTACGCTGCGTCCATGAGCAAATCCCAAGTCGAACTGCCTTTCTAAAAAAATCGTGAGCCAAGGACATTATCTTTCACAAGTTTGGTTTTCTGCGTGAGTTTCCTTGGTAGGTTTTTTTGTGCTTCCGTTTGTATGGAAAAACAGAGCCCATCGAGCGATGATATCCCCATCTTTTTTCAAAGCCGTAGCCTCCGGAGCTAGGCCGAAAACCCTAGCGGCGGGCGTGGTGCCGGTGTGGGCGGGAGGGGTGCTTGCCTGGGAGCTTTCCGGAGCGTTCGATGCATGGCTTTGGATCTGCACTCTTCTCGGAGCCCT
>CAMBQC010000129.1 GCA_945869855.1 Prosthecobacter debontii | reverse complement strand
GGAGCTACCTTCTTCGCGGGGGCTACCTTCTTCGCGGGGGCTGCTTTCTTCGCGGGGGCTACCTTCTTCGCGGGAGCTGCTTTCTTCGCGGGGGCTACCTTCTTCGCGGGGGCTGCTTTCTTCGCGGGAGCTGTCTTTTTCAGCACTTTTTTTACGGTAGCCGCCTTTTGGGGTTGTTGAGCTTTCTTAGCGGCTTTTTTCGCGACGGTTTTTATGGGGGAGCTTTTCGTGGGCATAGTGGAATTTTCTTTTGATGATTTGGGCTTGCGCCATGCCTATCACATAGACTTATCACCCCTGTAGTAAGGGCGGGGTGGATTAGCCCTTCAAACAAAACGTTACAAGGGGAAATTTCATATTAACGAAAAAACTTTCGCCAGCCCGCGTGTCGGTAAGCTTGAATTGCCCCAACCCTTTCCTAATCTCCGCACCCGACATGCAACTTAGCACGATTTTAGAAGCCCTTCTCATCGCCTCGCAGGAACCGCTTTCCTCCGAGGAAATGGCCCGCCTCGTTCGCGCCCGCGTTGCCGAAGCCGAGGACGTGTTGATTCGCGAGACCGATGAAGGCGCCTCTCCCACCCCGCTGGCGGATTGGCTGACGGCTCTCTCACAAACCACGCCGGAACAGGTCGCCGAAGCGGTCGCCGAACTCAACCGCCATTACGAGCAAAGCCAGCGCGCGTTCACGATCCTCGAACGTCCGACGGGCTGGAAAGTTTACACGCGCTCCAATTTCGGGGATTTCGTGCGCCACCTTTTTCCCGGCAGGAAACCCGAGCGCCTGTCCGGCCCGGCGATGGAAACACTGGCCATTGTCGCCTACCGCCAGCCGATCACCAAGGCCGCCATCGAGGCGGTGCGAGGCGTTTCCTGCGACGGCATGATCCAGAAACTTCTCGACCGCGACCTAGTGCGTATCGGCGGCCGTGCCGACCTGCCGGGCCGCCCGCTGCTTTATCAGACCACCGACCTATTTTTCGAACACTTCGGCATCAAAAGCATCGACGACCTGCCCAACGCCTCTGAGCTGCGCCGCGTAAAACTCCCCGAACCCAAGGAGGAAAGCGCGCCTGCCGAGGAAACCGAGAAGCAACTCGCCCTCTCCGCCATCGGTACACCTGCCGCCGCCGGCGGGGCAGAATCCGACACCACACAACCATCATGAGCCTCGAAGACATCCGCCAGCAGATCGACCTGATCGACAAGGCCTTGCTCGACCTCCTATCGCAGCGCGCGGATCTCGTGCATGAGGTCGGAATCATCAAAAAGCGCGACGGCCTGCAGATCTACGCCCCCGAGCGTGAGCAGGCATTGCTCGACCGTCTCCTGACGCTGAACCAGAGCCGGCTTCCGGAAAAATCGATACGCGCCATTTACCGCGAGATCATGTCCGCCGCGCTCGCCCTAGAGGATGACTTGAAAATCGCCTACCTAGGTCCAGAGGGCACATGGACGCACCAAGCTGCGATCAAAAAATTCGGCCATTCTGTCGCCTACTCGCCGCAGCCGAATTTCTCCGACGTCTTCGATCAGGTCGCAAGGCGGCAGGCGGATTACGGGGTCGTGCCCATCGAGAACTCCACGGAAGGAGCCGTTTCCCACACGCTTGATCTGTTCGTAGATTCCTCCCTACACATCTGTGCCCAGATTCTGTTGCGCATCGAGAACTGCCTGATGTCCGCCATCCCACGTGAGGAAATCAAAACCCTCTACTCCCATCCCCAGGTCTTCGGGCAGTGCCGGAGCTGGATCCTGAAAAATTTCCCCGAAGCGGATCTCGTCGAGGTCTCCTCCACCACCAGGGCCGCGGCGCTCGCCAAGGAGAAATCCCACGAAGGCGCGGCCGCACTAGGCGGTGCGCTCGCTGCGGAGCTGCACGGCCTCGATCTCCTCGAAACCTCCATCCAGGATCGCGCGACGAACACGACCCGCTTCCTAGTGATCGGAGAGAAAACATGCCCGCCCACCGGCAACGACCGCACCTCCATCCTTTTCGCGATCAACGACCGCCCCGGTTCGCTCGTCAACGCCCTCCAGGCATTCGACCGGCTTAGCATCAATCTTTCCAAGATCGAGTCACGCCCCTCCAAGCGCAAGGACTGGGAATACATCTTCCATGTCGATCTCTCGGGTCATGCCGAAACGGAGAGTGTGGCCCGAGCCTTAGCTGACCTCGCGAAGCACTGCTCGTTTGTGAAAATCCTCGGTTCCTACCCGGACTCGGGTGAGTAAGGGAAGCCGTGCTTCCAGCCGGCTTCATTGCGCTCACCGTCGCCGAGCCTTATCTTGCGCGGGAAAAAGTAGAGGAACGAATCATTTTCCCGTTTCTCACTCATCAAGGATTCTGCCGATACCTTGATGCTTATTTTACGGCACGTTGCACGGGATAGCCCCTCACTTCCTCACCGGGAAATACCACTTTTCGCTGGGCTCGAAGAATTTCTCATACTGCGGGAACTGCTCGACCATGATCTTTTCCTCATGCGGGCCGCGGACGGCCATCTGGAGCTGGGCGGCTCCGATGAAAACGATGATGAGCACAACGGTGCGCAGGGGCTTGAGCGGCTCGGCCTCGACCTTGTGGTTGCCCATGTAATCCCAGATCGGTTTACCAAGCCGCCTTGTGGTGAACCAGCTCATTGTCTGGCAAAGGATAGCGAGCAGGCCCCAGCCGAAACCGATGCCGGTGATCATGACCCGTAGTGCGCGCCAGACCGACTCTTTCAGCGCAAGCGCCGAGCCGTCCTCGTTGGAAACTTTCAGCCCCATCAGCCATTTACCCGGGGTCGTCCCGAAGCGATGGATGAGCCATGCCTCGACCGCGAACCACGGCAGGAACATGGGTATCAAAAGCCAGAGGTTTCCGATCGCGGAGCCGATGTCGCGACCGCCAAGATACATTCCGAGCCACCAGAGCGCGGAATAGAGGGTGAGATCCGTCCACCGCGCCCAGAACCTCCGCCCAAGATGGGCTTTCGGTTTCGCGCCCGCCGTCGCCTCCGTGTAGGCCTTGGGCAGCGGCGGCGGAACGGAGGTGTGAGCTTGTTTCTCAAGGCTGTTGCGGAAAAGCTCCAGCTCGCCGATGGGCGTCCACTCTGCCAAGCCCTCGTGCCAGACGATTTCCTCGGAAGTGATCTCACCATGCTCGATCCTACTACGGATCTCGTAGTCGGGATAGGGGCCGGAGCGTTTGCCGTTGATGATGAGCCAGATTTCCATGGGTCAGAGATTGCGCAGGGATTTTGCGGCGTCGCTGCGGGCAGCGAAAAATGCGGGGACAAGGGCGGCCAGCGAGCAGAGCACGAAGGCCATGAAGCCGATCACGGCCTGTTCTACCGGATTGTTGTGTGCGGGGATCACGCCGAAGCCAGTGAGCTGCGCCGAAAACGGATCGAAGCCGATCACGCGCATCCCTTCCTGGACGACGCCACGGAAATGGATCACCACCCGCCCGAAGCCGACGCCGAGCGCCGAGCCCAGCAAGCCCAGCAGCATGCCTTGGTAAAGGAACACCCGCAC
>CAMBQC010000128.1 GCA_945869855.1 Prosthecobacter debontii | reverse complement strand
GGGTGAACTCGCATTGATCAAGGAGAGTTTCTCTAAAACCCTCCATAGTATGATGCACAGCCGCATCGATTTTCCGAAGCCCGAAGATAAGAGTACCGCTACACGCCGAGGCTCAAAATCAGATAGCGATCAGCAGGCGTCTGGACGTTTCTCCACATCGGTAGAAAGAAGTAACTGAGATTAACCCATGTTCTCTTTGGAAATTATCATTGGAAACCATCAGGACGCCGTTGACATACCCGTCGGATGGTTGACCGCATTGGAATGCATCGGTGAGAGCGCTGCGCGTATGGCCGCTGGCTTTTCTGTAAGTGAGGATAACTCTCTCTCTCACCTAGCCACTCTGGAAGTGGCGCTAGTGGATGATGAAACGAGTGCA
Source organism: Prosthecobacter debontii (assembly GCA_945869855.1). Taxonomy (GTDB): domain Bacteria; phylum Verrucomicrobiota; class Verrucomicrobiia; order Verrucomicrobiales; family Akkermansiaceae; genus Luteolibacter. The sequence goes on along the minus strand of CAMBQC010000128.1, from coordinate 3,153 downwards.
AGGGTGCACATCGATTTCATGGAGATCCCCGGAGCTACCGATGTGATCACTTTTCATCACGGCGAAATCGTGATCGGTGTGGAAGTAGCGGTGCGGCAAGCTGAGGAATATGGAGAGCCGCTGGGGCGAGAAATTTTACGCTATCTTGTTCATGGACTGCTCCATCTCGCTGGCCATGAGGATGCGGAGGAGGAGGATTCCAAGGCTATGGAGGCCGCCCAGGAGGAAATCGTGGACATGCTCTGGCGGGGCGGGCTTGCGGAAAAACTCAGCTGATCCACGCCATGGCGGCGCGACATTCGCAAGCCATAAGGTTTTGCGGCGTGCGCTTCGCCCACGCAGGATATCGGGCGATGCCCAAGGGAGAGGGGAGTGCCTTGGTCAGGTGCGGCGGCGCTGTCCCCGGTCTCCGCGATTGCGGGGATTCGCAATCCGTGCCTCACTTCCCGCCGGTTCCCGGGAGGAAGCGGTAGTAAACCTCAAGCATCAGCGCGGCAAGGCAGGTGGACATGTGGAGGTTGACAGGACCATGTTTGATACCGCCTTGATTCCATGAACCGTCTGGGCTTTGTGCTTTGACCAGCTTGTCGCGGAAGAGTTTGTTGTAATTATCCCATTCCGAACTGCCGTGGTTGATCATTGCCTGGGCATGGTAATAGTGGTAATAAAGATTAGAACTTTCCATTCCCCAGTCGAATTCCGCATTTTCCTTAATCCATTTCACGCCTTTCCTTGCCTCGCTGGAGCTGCCTTTATCCCACATCTGGAAAGCGAGAACGCCGCCGCCGGTGAGACCCGGACTTTGCGCGGAGTTGTTGCGGTATCCGATCGACCCGTCTTTGCCTTGGACTTTTTCCAGCCAACCAAGTGCATCGCGGATCGTCTTGCTGAACTTGCTGGTCGGCCACAGGCCGGTGTGCTTGCATGCCTTGAGCGCCTGGATCTGCCAGAAGCCGACCGAGTTGTCGCCGCCACCTCCGGAAGCGAATTTGTAAACCCAGCCGCCATCGTCCGTCTGGCCCTGCATGATCATGTCACCGGCCTGTTTGGTGACGGTATCGAGGTTGGGGATCGTTATCTTGAGTTGGTTGCAGAATGTGTAGGACTCAGCGAGGGCGTAGGTGGCGATGCCGTGGTCATAGACCCATTGGATCGAGGTGGCGTCCTTGTTGGAGAGCCTTCCGTCGTTCTTCATGCCCACATCGATCAGGTAGGTGATGGCCTTGAGAACCGTCTCGCCGTATTCGGGGGATTGCGGGGTTTCGCAGTGGCCGAGGTAAACGAGAAGCGCAAGTCCGGTCATGGCGACAGGGTGATCGCCTGTCCAGCTGCCGTCCGGATTCTGGGTCTTTTGGAGCCAGTTCAGGCACTTTATCACGGCGTCCTCGCACTCGGGCGTCCCCCCCTCGGCGAGCAAGCGGGCCATGCGATCGGCCTTGGAGCAACGCGCCTTCATGGTGGCGGGAATGCCACCGAAGCCGCCGCCGCCCCCACCATCTCCGTCGCCATCACCCCAGCCCGACCCGAAGTCGTCTCCGTCCCCGAAATCAAGGGAAGGTGCATTGGTGACATGGTCGGGAACGGGAACTGCGGTGGGGGATTGGGTGTTCGCGGCAATGACTTTCGCCATCGAGGAGGAGGGCGACGATGGCTTGCGCAGCGTATTCGTGCTGACCTTTTTCACCTGCACCTCCGTCTCCTCACTCACATTGGATGCGTAAGTGACGATCACCGGGGTTTCCTTCACGATATTCGGCAGGAGGAAAATACCCAGGATCAGAGCGACGAGGACTACCGAGAGGATCGACACCACAAAGGACGAGATCGTCGAATTTCTGCGCTGTTGCTGAAGGCGGGCGAGTGCTTCCGGGCTTAATTGTGCGTGAATGCTCATGTGGTTTTTGTTTCGGGGAAATTAGCGTGCGTGCGGCCGGATGCCAGAAGATAATTGGCTCATCCGATTTTTCGCGGGCGGATCGGAAAATCCCAATGGGGGAGTGCGGAGGGCTGATCACTCCGATGTGCCGCCGGACGCCGCCGTCATGCGGCGGACGCGGCCCTCATTTCACCACCGGCTTGCCGGCCGCTTTCCATGCGGCGATGCCTCCCCCGAGGTCATGCACCGTGAAGCCGGCGGCACGGAGCTTTTGCGTCGCAGCCGCGCTGCGCTTTCCGCTCTGGCAGTAGACGAGCACCGATTTCTTCGGATCCAGTTTCGCGGTCGCCTTATCGAGAAATCCCTCTTCTGTGACCGTTGCGAGCGCCGCTCCTTCCAGGTGCCCTTCGTCCCACTCCTCTTTCGTGCGGACATCGACGAGCTGCGCCCCCCCGGCGAGATGCCGCTCCGCCTGCTCGATGTTCGCGGGTGCGGCGGGGCTTTCGGCGGCCCGTGAGCAGGAACCGATGGAAAGCAGCAAGGCGAGGGCGGGAATGAGGTGTTTCATGCGCTGAACCATGCGCTGCCTTGCCAGCGGATCAAGCGGATTGATCATGCCGGGAGATCATCGTCCCCTGATGTTCCTGGTGGACAGTGCGGGGATGGGGTTGCAACTTCCCGGCATGGAAAAAGCGGAAACAAGACTGCGGGAAGCGATGGCGGAGTTCGGGTGCCAGACGGGAACCCTGCACCGGGCGGAGGGCGGGTGGCTGCACCTGGTGGCGATGGCGGGGGTGCCGGATTTCCTGTTGGAAAAGATCAGCCTGATCCCTTTCGGGAAAGGCATCGCCGGGGTGGCGGCGGAGACAAAGGCGCCCGTGGAGCTTTGCAACCTCCAGCAGGATCTCGGCGGCGTGGCGAAGGAGGACGCGCGGAAAACCGGCGTCTCCGGATCGCTGGCGGTGCCGATCCTTTCGGACGAAGGGGTGGTGCTGGGGACGCTGGGGGTCGGGAAAGTGACTCCGTATGAGTTCAGCGAGGCGGAAAAAGAACGTCTTGCGGAGATCGGGCGGGAGTGTCGGGGCTTGCTCTAGGCATGGAGCGGCGGATCGGAATCCGCCGATGTCCATGGGGGACGATGAAGGGTGCGTCCGCTCTTCCCATCGTCACTTCATGGGCTGGGGCGGATTCTGATCCGCCCCTCCATGCTAGCTCAACATTTTGCGCACCCATTCGGCTTCGTAAAGGAGGTATTCCCCTTCGCGCAATTTTGCCTT
>CAMBQC010000127.1 GCA_945869855.1 Prosthecobacter debontii | reverse complement strand
GTGTCCTCGACCGGGATCTGATTCACACCCTCCTCCAGCGTCGGCAGGCTGAGTTGCTCGGTGAGCGCGGAATCGAGGATGCGGGTGATGCGAAGCTCATTCTGCGCTAAGCTCGCTGCCCCGGCCATGCGGTGGAAGGCCACGGTCAGCCCCGTGCAGGCGATCGCAAACACCGCCAGCGCGAGAACCACCTCCAGCAGGAGGAAGCCCTTCTTTGTTCGGCGTTTGGAAAACTCAACTTTCAAAATTCAAATTTCAAGGAAGATGCTGGAAGTGGAATGGCGACTTACCCAATATCAAATTTCCAATATCCAATGTCTTTTAGGCTCACTTCGCCTCCAGTTCGGAATCGGAGATGGTGGCGGTGAGCGGGTGGTAGGTGTCCTGGGCGTAGCTTTCGCCGACGGTCATGCGGACGGTGATGGGCTCGGAAAGGCCGTTGGGATCGAAGCGCCAGACGGGGACGAAGTTCTTGGATGGGGCTACGAAATCCTTGGTGTTCCAGCGGCGCACGCCGAGGGTAATGTCGGGGTCGATGGTGATTTCTTCGCGCAGGGTCGGGCCGTCTTCGTCATCGACCGCCGTGCCGCCGATCTCGTTGCCCAGCGCGGTTGTCCGCTCGGACTCCGAGGCTTCCGCGAAAGGGAGGAGGCGCAGCTTGTTTTCATGGAACTCGATGGCGTAGGGCTTTTGGTGAAGGATGGCGGCGGTGCGCGCTTTCTTGGCGAGGAGTTCGATCTCGCTGGAGGTGTTGGTGAGGGTGCGTTCGGAGGAGGATAGGACGACGGTGGTGATGGCACCGCCGAGGATCAGCGCGAAAACCATCAGCACGATGACGATTTCGAGCAGTGTGAAGCCGCCCTTGGAGAGGGGGGACTGAAAATCCCCCCGACGGACTGGGACTGCAAGTCCCAGCCACGGGCGCTTAGTCCTGTGATGAGAGGTCATCTTCGGTGCCGTCCTGGCCGTCGGGACCCTTGGAGTAGATCTCGAAGGAAGATGCGTCCTGTTTGCCTGGGTTGCGGTATAGGTAGGGGTTTTGCCATGGGTCAAGGGGTATCTCGGTGGCGAGCTGCGTCCAGCGTTTCGGGATAGGGGTTGAGGAGGGTTTGGAAACCAGTGCTTGGAGCCCCTGGGCGGTGGTGGGAGCGCTGCCCGCGTTGAGTTTGTAGGTGTTCACGGCCGAGGAGATGGTATTGAAATCCGAGGTGACACGCTGGATTTTAGCACCATCACCGAGTTTCCCGACGACGGCGATGGAGCCGCCGAGGATCACGGCGATGATGCCGAGGACGATGACAATTTCGAGGAGGGTGAAGCCGGAGCGGATTTTGGATTTTTGATTCTGGATGTTGGATGGGCCGAGTTTCATAGTGGTTGGTTAGAAAATGCCGTGGGCGGAGGTTCTTGTCTGAAAAGGTGTGCCCGTCAATCCACTGGTTGGGCGCGGGGAGGGGCTTCCTCGACGGGCAGGGCGCGCAGGGGCGGTTCCTCGGAGGTTTGTACGCGGGGAGGGGAATGACCCTCCTCGATGGGAGTGGCTCGCGGCGGCAAAGCGTCTTCGGTAACGGGGACTGCCCGGGCGGGATGGATCGGGCAGAGATCGCCTGTGCTAGGCGCGATGTCCTCCGGAATTTTTTCACCGTAAGCCGTTCCTGCGCTGCGGCAACCCGCCGTGGCGCGTTTCCCGGAAAGGCGGCATAGCTCGATGTCGGCGAGGTCGATCTTCGAGTGCAGGTCGCCGGCCTTGTAGCCGAGACGGTCGGCGGTTTTCATCACATTCACCCAAACCGGCAGGGCGAGGGTGGAGCCGTAACCGCCTTGGATCGTTTTCCTGGGTTGGTCGAAGCCGACCCAAACGGCGCAGGTGAGGCTGGAAGTATACCCGGCGAACCACGCGTCCTTGAAATCGTTGGTGGTTCCGGTTTTACCGGCGGCTGGCTTGTCGAATCCGAGCCGTTTCATCGAGGCGGCGGTGCCGGAGTTCGCGACTTCCTGGAGGATCCTGGAAACCGACCAAGCCGAGCCGGTGTTGGCGGCCTGGTAGGGAAGGGGCGGGGTGCGGTAGAGGATGTTTCCTTTGCGATCCTTGATTTCGGTGATGAGGAAGGGCCGGTAGCGTTTGCCGTCGTTGGAAAAAATCGTATATGAAGTCGCCACTTCCCAAGGGCTGGCCTCCCATGAGCCGAGGAAAGAGGAGGGTGTTTCCGGCATCGCCATCCCGAAGCCTGCCTTGCGTGAGACTTCCTTCACATTGGAAACCCCGGCATAATTCCCCACGCGGACTGACATGGTGTTGCGGGAACGGATCAGGCCGTAGGAAACCGGATGCATGCCGCCGAATTTCCCGTCCGAGTTGCCAGGCCGCCATGTCGGCGCGCCCTTGATTTCATTCCGGTAGATCGGGCCGTCGGATATCATGGTGGAGGGTTGCATGCCCTTGTCGAAGGCGGCGAGATAAACGAAAGGCTTGAAGATCGATCCGATCTGGCGGCGCGCTTGGATCGCGCGGTTGAATTTGGACTCGTTCGCATCGCGCCCGCCGACAAGGGCGAGCACAGCTCCCGTCCTGTTCTCGATCAGAACGACGGCCCCTTGGATGTATTTCGGCTCCTCGCGCTTGTCTTCCGGCAGGTTTTGCCAACCCGCCCGCGTCTGGTGCGGGTATCCGGAAAGGCGTTCCGTTTCGCGGAGCTTCTTGTCGAGCGCCTCCTCCGCGATGGTCTGCAAACGTTGGTCGATGGTGGTGACGATGGTCAGCCCGCCGAGCTCGATGTTTTCCTTTTCGAGGATGATCTCCAGATCGCGGCGGATCGCGTCCATCGCGTAGGATTCCTTGGCTTCGCGCCGCCACACGGGGCGGACAGTGATCGGCTCCTTTTTCGCGGCGTCCGCTTGTGGCTGGGAAATCTTACCCGTCTTGACCATGCGGGCGAGGGTGGTGTTGCGCTCGCGCTCGGCGGCCTCCATGGAGCGGAAAGGGTTGAAGGCGTCGGGGCCGCGGACGATTCCGGCCAGTAGCGCGGATTCGGAAAGGGTCAGCTCCGAGGGGTGCTTTTCAAAATAGATGCGCGAGGCCTCGCCGACTCCCTTGATCTGGCGACCCCAATTGATCTGATTGATGTAAGCTTCCAAGATACGGTCTTTGGAAAGGGTGGATTCAAGGCGGAACGCGATCGCGATCTCGAGGCACTTGCGGTCGAGTTGCATCATCAGGAGCTTGAGCGGCTGGCTCCGGTTTTCCTCGACCATCTCAGGCGCCTTGAGTTGAAAAACATCGGATGCGAGCTGTTGGGTGATCGTCGAGGCTCCTTCCTTCTTCCCTTCGAGGTTTTTCAGGGAAGCCCGCCCGATTCCGAAGACATCGATGGCACCGTGAGAATAGAAACGCTCGTTCTCGCGGGCGAGGATGGCCTTGCGGAAATCCTCGGACACGTCCTTGAGCGGCACGATCGAGCGCTTCTCGCCGTGGATGCGCCCGATTTCTGTGCCTTGCCGGTCGAGGATGATCGTGCGCTCCGGCATCTTGTTGATGCGGTTCAGGTCGTAATGGGAGGAGCGAACGCTATACACGCAAGTCAGGACTATGAGCAGACAGAGTCCTGCG
>CAMBQC010000126.1 GCA_945869855.1 Prosthecobacter debontii | reverse complement strand
ATCGAATTTGAAACAAGCTGCTCCTGTGGCGCGGGCGCGTTTTGCGAACACGGCTTTGCGGTGCTGGGAAAGATGGCGAAGGAGAAACGGCTTGCGCGGCTTTTCGGAAGGTCGCCCGCCGAGGCGGTTTCCATTGAGATTGGGAGAGTGGGTGAGGGGGAGAGTGGGAGAGGGGGGGATGCCACTGAGGCGGTGTTCGAGCTGGCGGTGCGCAAGGGCGAGGTGGATCGTGCGACGAAACTTTTACTCCAATCTCTCGGCGAGAAAGATCCGCACGAATGGATTTTCGGCGAGGCTTTCGTAAACTACGGTGATCTCCGCACTTCGCTAGCCGACGCCGGCGAGGGCGGCAAGAGCCCGGCGGAAATGCGGGCCATCCGCCAGCTCCGCGACACGGGGCTTTCCTCGATGATGTCGAACCCCGCGTGGCGTTTCCTGCTCAGCATGAAATCGCGCTCAGTGTCCGCCGAGGAGGGTCAGGACAAATGGTTTCCCGATCCCGGGCGCATGCCTGTGGATGCGTTCTGGCATGAGTTCCGCGGCGAGAAAGTGGCGGAGCTGGAGTCGCTGGGATGGCGCATCTCCTTCGGCGAAGGCGTCGGCCATCAGGTGCACGAGGCGGATCCGGGGAAATGGGAGACGAAACTTTCCGCAGAGGAATACGACGGCGATTACTCCGACGGCGGCTGGTTCAGCTTATCCGTGGGCTTCGATGTGGACGGCGTGCGCCACGATCTCATGCCCATCCTCGCGGGCTTGCTGAAACAGGATTTCCTAGAGGAAACGCTAGACCGCCCCGACGGCAGCTATGTCTATGCTCCGCTGAAAAACGGCGATGCCCTGAAGCTCCCCATCGGCCGCGTGCGGCGCATCCTGCGGCATCTCTCCGCACTGGTGGATCCGAAGTTTTTCGGCAAAGCCCGCGTCCACGCCCTCGATGCCGCTGCGCTGGCCGGGTTGGAGGGCCTGGGGATTGATGCTCCGAAAGGTCTGGAGAAACTCAAAAAGCGGCTGGAAAATTTCTCCAAGGTCGAGGAGCTCGATGAGCCGCCGGAGTTGCGCGCCACCCTCCGCGATTACCAGAAGGATGGCTTCCGCTGGATGCAATTCCTAGCCCGCCACGGACTCCACGGCATCCTCGCCGATGACATGGGCCTCGGGAAAACCCTCCAGACCCTCGCCCACCTCATGGCGGAGAAAACGAGCGGCCGCAGCGGCGGGCGGCCGTCGCTCGTCATCGCGCCGACCTCCGTGGTGCCGAACTGGCGGGCGGAGGCCATCAAGTTCGCTCCCGGTCTGCGGGTGCTGGTGCTGAACGGCGCGGACCGCCGGAAATACTACCGCTCCATCCCCCACGCGGATCTCGTCATCACGTCGTTCGCCCTGCTCCAGCGTGACATCGAGAAACTACTAGGCTTCCAGTATCACATCATGGCGCTCGACGAGGCGCAATACATCAAGAACCCCCGCGCCAAGGTCGCACAGGCCGCGTGCCGGGTCGTCGCGCGGCACCGGCTCTGCCTTTCCGGCACGCCCATCGAGAACCACCTCGGCGAGCTGTGGAGCCTCATGCATTTCCTGATCCCCGGCTACCTCGGCACCGAGGACACGTTCCAGAAAACCTTCCGCAAACCCATCGAGGAGGAGGGCGATGCGGAGAAAAACGCCCTGCTGAAAAAGCGGATCGCCCCGCTCGTCCTGCGTCGCACGAAAGACCAAGTAGCGAAGGAGCTGCCGCCGAAAACGATCATGGTGCACCTCGTCGAGCTGCACTCCGACCAGAAGGATCTCTACGAAACCGTCCGCGCGACCATGGACAAGCGCGTCCGCGAGGCCATCGCCGCGCGCGGCATCGAGCAATCCCAGATCGTGTTCCTCGACGCCCTCCTCAAGCTCCGCCAGATCTGCTGCGATCCGCGCCTGCTGCCCCCCGATTTCGCAGATGGCGTGAAAAGCTCCGCGAAACTCGGTTACCTGACGGAACTGTTGGCGACGCTGATCGAGGAAGGCCGACGCATCCTCATTTTCTCCCAGTTCACCACCATGCTCGCGCTGATCGAGGAGCATCTCGTGAAAACGAAAGTCCCCTTCCTCAAGCTCACCGGCGGCTCGAAGGATCGGGGCGCGCTCGTTGAGCAATTCCAGTCCGGGAAATTCCCCGTATTCCTCATTTCCCTCAAAGCCGGCGGCACCGGCCTCAACCTCACCGCCGCCGACACCGTGATCCACTACGACCCCTGGTGGAACCCCGCCGCCGAGGCGCAGGCCACCGACCGCGCCTACCGCATCGGCCAGGACAAGCCGGTCTTCGTCCACAAGCTCCTCTGCCAGGACACCGTCGAGGAACGCATCCACCGCCTCCAGATCGAGAAAGCCAAGCTCGCCGACGGCCTCCTCGCGGACGCGGATGTCGTCAGGAAACTCGACGCCGCGATGATCCGGGAGCTGCTGGGATAGAGGGTGCGAGAACTCGCAAGCCTTTCACTCAGGCTGTTCCGGCATGATGGGTGATTCCCAGCCGGCGAGGTCGGCGGGCTTCACCTTTTTCGCCTCGCCTTTGAAGGAGAACTTGCGCGGTTGGAAGGGGCCGACGAAGGAGATGTCCATATCGGGCTTGATTTCCTTTTCCATGCCCAAGGCCCAGAGGGTTCCGTTGAGGATCATGCGGCGGTAGTTGTCGTCGAGGAAGTCCTGGGATGCGCCCTGTGTGCTGTGGAAAACGCGGTGCTTGGAGCCGTCCTTGGCGGCATATTCGCGCGTCCAGGTGCAGGGCATCGGCGGCTTCTTGGTATCCGGCTCGGCGTTCGGATCCATGGAAACGAGCGGCTGGGAAGTGGCTAGGACGGTGAAGTCCGGGGCGGCTTTGCCGACGTAGGCGCCGGCGTGGGTGAACGCCGTTTCGCCGACACCGGACAGGATCACGTTTCCGCGTTGCTCAGGGATCGTGGTGATGCGGGTGCCTTGTTTGTGGTTGGTGCCGTAGTGACCTACCCATGTGTTGCCGAGCACCTGGTGGCCGAAACCGTTCTCGTAACCTTCGACCTTGGAGCGGAAATCATACTTGGCGTATTTCGAATTCGCCGGGATCTGGAAGGCATGGGACGAGGTGCGCAGACCGACGACGGGGCCGCCGCGTTCGAGGTAGGCTTCGATATGGGCCATTTCCTCATCGGTCGGATTGAGGAAACGGGCGACGATGAAAAACAGATCCGCTTTTTCCAATGCAGCAAGACCGGAGACACGCGAGGAGCCGGCCTGAATGAAGCCTTCCTCGTCCACGCCGAAGACGACGGTGCATTTGAAACCGTAATGTTTCGCAAGGATGCGGGCGAGCGCGGGGCAGGTTTCCTCGGCGCGGTATTCGTGGTCGCTGGCGAGGAAGACGATGTGCTTGCCGACGCCGGGGCCGGCCTCGCCTTCATAGACGATGGAGGTGGACTGGGCGGAGGCGGCGGCGGTGGCGGTGGCGGCGAGGAGCAGGGTAAGGATGCGTTTCATGGTTTCGTGTGGCGGTTATTTTTCCAGCGGGTGGTCTTTGAGGAGTTCCTCGGATTTCCAGACCCTATCGCGGTCTTTATTGGCTTCGCGGACTTTTTTCACGGTCGCGGCGCTGACCGGCGCGGCCTTGTTGCCCCATGAGTTCCGGACGTAGGTGAGGACGGCGGCGACTTCCTCGTCCTTGA
>CAMBQC010000125.1 GCA_945869855.1 Prosthecobacter debontii | reverse complement strand
CATACATGATATGGCACTAAGCTCCACCCATGAAGAAAATTTCTGAAATATCAATTTTCTATATCCTGCGGGCGGCTGATGGGTTCGCGCAGCGGGGTCAGGATACCTTGGTCGAGGCGGTAGATCCAGGAGTGGATCGCGAGTTCCTGCCCGCGCTCCCACGCGTCCTCCACGATGGTCGTGCGAGCGACGTGTCTTGCCTGCGAGAGCACGTTGAGTTCGCAGAGGCGGTCGAGCTTCGAGCCGTCCTCGAGTTCGGAGAGTTCGTTCTTATGCACCCGCGTGAGCGAGCGAATCGGGGCGAGCCAGTTGTCGATGATGCCGTGGCGGAAATTTTCCAGCGCCGCTTTCACCCCGCCGCAACCGTAATGGCCGCAGACGATCACGTGTTTAACCTTCAGGACATCCACGGCGTATTGAAGGACAGCGAGGACGTTGAAATCTGTTTCCTGCACCACGTTGGCGACATTCCGATGGACGAAAACCTCGCCCGGCGGCAGACCGGTGATCTGGTTGGCGGGAACGCGCGAGTCCGAACAGCCGATCCAGAAATAGCGCGGACTTTGCTGTTGGGCAAGGCGGGTGAAAAACTCCGGATCGCTCTGGCGCATGCGATCTGCCCAGATGGCGTTGTTTTCGATGAGGGTCTCGATGCTTTCCATGTGCGGCGATCCTCCCCGATGAGGCTCCGCGCATCCAGAGCTAAATCACGTGGTCGCAGCCGCCTTCGCATCGAACTCCGCCTTAGCCGCCTTCCGGCACTCCGCGACGAAGTGGTTGCACGCCTCGCGGCAAACCAGCGGGATCGACTCGCTTTCCGTGGCGTTGCCGGCGATCCCGTTGAAACGGGAAGCCTCGTTGTCGTCAAGAGGCGTGTTCTCATCGAGTTTCCAAAGAATCTTTTTCGCACAATTATGAGCGGGCCCGCAGACTTTCCGGACGAGTTCCTGCGCCCCCGCATCGCTGATCGAGCGGGCGAAGCGATACATCCCCGTCTGGCGTCCAAGTTTTTCCCGCAGATCCTCGATAGGCAGCGTGCCGTCCTGATGCCGGATGAAAAGCGCGGTGCAGGCCGGGTAGAAATGGTCGAGGGCGCGGAGCAGTTCGGCCTCGTTGTCGAGGGTCATGATCCAGCCGCGCTTGAGGTTGATCTTCCCTTTCGTAAAGCGGTATTCGCCGTCCTCCGCGTAGGTGGAAATATCCCGCGCCATGTCAGGGCCGTGGTGATGGTCGAGGCCGCCGTAAGCCGGTTGGGTGGCGAAATCCTCGTCATCGATATGATGGAGTGCGTAGGAAAACTCGCAGAGATCACGCTGGATCTCGATCTGGCCGATCTGGCGGACACCGCTGCGGATCAGTTTTTTCAAAAGCGCGGGCAGTGTTTCCGCATCCCCCGGAATGGGCGGAGCGGGGTTATATTTCGTATCGAAATCAGCGACCTGATCGAGGATCACATCCGCCATTAGCGGCTCGGTGCCGATCGCGGAAGAGTAATAGAGGTTTTTCCCGCGCAGTAAATTCGGGTTGTGCCGGAATACATCCGTCTGGCTCGCCGCTGGGCCGACCTCGCTTTCCAGCCCTAACATTACCGGGATGTCCTGGTAGGAGTGCAGCCCGTCCGAGATGAAAAAGGGCACGACTACCACGTTTTTCGTATCTGCCATCTTGTCCCAATCCGCGATGAACGGCTGCTCCTCCATGTAGGCGTCGGTCACCAGCGCGTAGCCCGCGCCCGAGGCGGCGATGAGATCCGCCTGATCCTTGATCGCCTTTGTGGAGTTCTGGTTCAGCCCTGTGCCGTGGCCGGTGATGATCAGTGTCGTGTCAGCGGGATCGGCGTAGGGCGCGACCTCCTTGGCGCGTTTGAGGATGAGGCCGGTCATGGAAGAATGGACGCCGACAGGCAGGCAGTAGTGCAGGGTTTTGCCGTCGCGTTGGGTGGTCGGGCCGTCGAGTCCGAGTTCACGCGGGATGACGTCCTGGGTGAAATAGCCTTCGCTGATGAAATCCGGCACGATGTAAACTTCCGACGAATCAATCATGAAAAGCGCCTCGCGCATCGACGGCTCCTCTTTCCAGAAACAGACATGCACCTCAGCGAAAATGTTGCGGTTCCTGATCTCCGCGGCGTGGTCGAAATAGGGCGTGGATGAGTCGGGATTCTCCGTCGATCCGTGGCCGACGATGAGTAGGGCGGTGTTTGGCTTCGGTGTAAAAGACATACGGAGAAAATGGCGAGAGATCAGGCGAATGCAAGCGGACGAATCAACTTGCTCGGACGGGCATGTGATCGTTCGTTTTTGAATCATGATAAACCGTCCGCGCGCGATCATCCTAGCGGTTTCCGCCTGCAGGGTGCTCATCATTTCACCGCAGGGAAAAGTCCTCGGGCCAGTCCTTACCGGGAAGGCTACAGCGAATGTGGCGTTCGGCGGAAAGGACGGCAAAACGGTCATTTTTGACAGCTCATGAAACTTTGGAGCGTTTCAACAGGCTCTGAGTGATGAGAGAATTGTCATCCTCTACGAAACCGATCAAGCAATTGACAATGCGTGTTGCCAAGTGACATCCGGTTGGACTAACATCCACTTTCGAAAGTAAGCATTATGTTGATTGAAGGAGAAGACTTGGCAAAGGCGTGTGTGAAAGCGGCGGAGGAGATCCAGGCGGAGAACATCCGGGTGTGGGACATGCGGGGGGTGTCGAACCTGACGGATTACATGATCGTATGCTCCGGTTCCTCGATGCCCCATCTCCGCGCGATCATCCGTGATGTTGCGGGATTGGTGGAAAAAGATACGGGCGCGAAGCCGGCCAACGCCGAGGGCAAGGCGGATTCGCGCTGGGTGGTGCTCGATTACATCGATGTGATGGTGCACGTGATGCATGAGGAAATGCGCGAATTTTACGGCCTTGAGGAACTCTGGGCGGACGCGAAGGAAATGGAATGGAGCCCGGCAAGTGCCGGCAAGCGCGATGGCGGCAAGCGGACATCCAATTTCATCCATTGAGGGTGAAGGCACTGAAGGTCGAATCCGGATCGCGTGGACGCGGCGCGGTGTGATTCTCGGCGCGCTTGGATTTTCCCTCATCGCGGTGGGGATGTGGCGGGTGGATGGAGTGATGGCGGCGATGGGAATCGCCGTGGCTGCGCTATTCGGTGTGGCTTTCGTATTGGGATGGATGAATCTGCGCTCGCTTGCCTTGGCCTACAGCGGGCCGAAGCGGGTGGATGCCGGGAAATGTTTTACGGGAAATCTGACCCTGACGAACGGAAACGGTTTTCTCGACAGCCTATGGATCGAGTTCGGTGTGGATCTGATGGGGGAGGCAACGGTTTCAGGGAAGGCGTTTTGGATCGCGGAAAGCAGTATCGTAGAGTTGGAGGGGCGGCCTGTTCTGCGGACACGGGGGTTGCGTAGCGAGCAACGGGGCTGGGTGCGGTCGGCTTTCCCGCTGGGGCTGATGACATTTTCAAAAAGCCTGCCGGTGAAGGCGGAGATCGGGGTTTTACCGAAACCCAAGGTGCCGCGCGCGCTGACATTAAGGGGATATCTTCTCGATGGCTCACCGCTGGGAGAGTCGAAACATTTCGGCGGGATCGGCGAGTGGAGGGGACTGCGGGAAAGGCGCGGTGGCGACGGACTGCGTCGCATCGCATGGGCGGCGAGCCTGCGCTCCGAGGCGGCAGGCGGGGCGATCCTGGTGCGTGAGGACGAGCCGCCCGGCTCGCAGGCGGAAGGCTGCCTGGTGGTGTTTCATTCCTACGGCGGCGCCGGCGACCTGATCCG
>CAMBQC010000124.1 GCA_945869855.1 Prosthecobacter debontii | reverse complement strand
CGGTTTTCACCATGAAGGTGGGATCTTCGTCAGAAAGGCGGGCGAGAGCCATACCGAGTTTTTCCTGATCCGCCTTTGTGCGGGGCTCGACAGCCATAGAGATGACAGGTTCGGGGAAAGTGGGGGGTTCGAGCACCACGTCGTGGCCTTCGGCGGCGAGAGTGTCGCCGGTGGTGGCATTTTTTAGGCCGACCATGGCAGCGATATCACCAGCGAAACAAGCGTCAATGTCCTTGTGTTCGTCGGCCTGAATGCGGATCAGGCGGCCGACGCGCTCCGACTTGCGAGTGCGGGGGTTGTAAACGGTGTCGCCTTTGCGGACGACGCCGGAATAAACGCGGAAGAAAACGAGTTTTCCGACGAACTTGTCGGCCCAGAGCTTGAAGGCGAGGGCGGTGAACTTGGCATGGTCGGTGGTCGGCACCTCGATGGTGATCTCGTGGTTCTCCGGATCCATGCCCGTTGCGAAAGGGATGTCGAGAGGCGACGGAAGGTAGTCGATGACGGCGTCAAGGAGATATTGAACGCCCTTGTTCTTGAAAGCGGAGCCGCCGGCGACGGGGACGAGCTTGTTGGCGATGGTGGCGCGGCGGATGGCCTGCTTGAGGTCGTCGCGGGTGATCTCCTCCTCCATGAGGAATTTCTCGCCGAGGATCTCATCGCAATCGGAAACGGTAGAAACGAGTTCCGCGAAGGCAACTTTCGCAACGGCGGCCTGCTCTGCATCGAGTTCGGCGACCGTGTAGGTGGAGCCGAACTTGTCGTCGTCGGAGTAATAAACGGCGATTTGGTTGACCACATCGATCTGGCCTTTAAGGTGCTCCTCGCTACCGATGGGTATCAGGATACGAACGGCATTTGCGCCGAGCTTTTCCTTGATTTCCCTGAAGACATTTTCGAAATCTGCTCCGGTGCGATCCATCTTGTTGACGAAGACGATGCGCGGAACCTTGTATTTCGTGGCCTGGCGCCAGACGGTTTCGGTCTGCGGCTGGACTCCGGCGACGCCGCAGAAGACGACGATTGCGCCGTCTAGAACCCGCAGCGAGCGCTCCACCTCGGCGGTGAAATCCACGTGGCCGGGGGTGTCGATGATATTGATGCGCTGTTTCTCGCCGCTGTAGAGTTTGGTGACGTTTTCCTCCTCACGCTGCCACCATTCGGTGGTCACAGCGGCGGAGGTGATGGTGATGCCGCGCTCGCGCTCCTGCTCCATCCAGTCGGTGGTGGCCGCACCATCATGAACCTCGCCGATCTTGTGGATCATCCCGGTATAGAAAAGAATGCGCTCGGTGAGCGTCGTCTTCCCGGCATCAATATGCGCCGCGATCCCGATGTTTCGGGTCCGCTCAAGCGTGTAAGGCCGGTCTGGATGGTTGGGGCTCAAAATATAAACTCTAAACTGTAAATCTCAAAAAGAGGGTGATCAGAAACGGAAGTGGGCGAAGGCGCGGTTGGCTTGAGCCATCTTGTGGACGTCGTCGCGCTTACGAACAGTGGCACCTTGGTTGTTGGCGGCGTCCTTGATCTCATTGGAGAGGGCGACGTGCATGGGAGTGCCTTTGCGGTTGCGGGCGTAGTTGACGAGCCAGCGCATGGCGAGGGACTCGGAACGGGCCGGATCGACCTCAAGCGGCACTTGGTAGGTGGCACCACCGACGCGGCGCGACTTGACCTCAACGCGTGGCTTGGAGTTTTCGACCGCGCGAGTGATGACTTCAAGCGGATCGACGGTGTCGGTGCCCTCGTTGGCACGGTCGATGGCGGCATAGACGATGCGCTGGGCGAGCGAGCGCTTGCCGTCCTGCATGACTTTGGTGATGAGGTGACCGACAACCGGGCTGTCGTAGCGGGGGTCGCGGCGATCCGGCTTGGTAAAGATTCTTTTGCGGCGTGGCATGATTCTTGGTGTTAGAGGGTTCGGTAAAATTTATTTCTTCTTCTTATCGGGTGCGGCGGCTTGGCCGGGCTTCGGACGCTTAGCTCCGTATTTGGAACGGCTCTGGCGACGCTTATCGATACCGAGGGTATCAAGCGAACCGCGAACGATGTGGTAGCGCACACCCGGTAGGTCTTTCACCCGACCGCCGCGAACGAGAACGATGGAGTGCTCCTGGAGGTTGTGCCCTTCGCCACCGATGTAGGCGATGACTTCAAAACCGTTGGTGAGGCGCACCTTGGCCACTTTCCGGAGAGCGGAGTTCGGCTTTTTTGGCGTCCGGGTCATGACCTGGAGACAAACGCCACGGCGTTGCGGGCAATTGACGAGAGCGGGCGATTTCGACTTCTCGACTGGGACGTGGCGTCCTTTGCGAACGAGCTGATTGATGGTCGGCATGATTTCCTTCGTGTTACTGGATTTGTCTTGAAAATTTTTGGGACAAACCGGCACGAAGACGGGGCTTTCAAAACCCGTGTTCGCTTTTCTCCGGAGCTGCACCCGATAAGTTCCCTGTTTGTGACGGTCGCCGTTGTTTTGGACGTCGCAGTCACGCTGCGGGGGCGGGACTTTAGTCACCTAGATCTTCGTGACAAGACCTTTTTGAATATTTTTTCAACAGGTCAAAAAGTTACTCCGCGTTATTACAGGTTTTTTTCAAAATAAAAAATAGATTCCCCTGCCTGCGGATGATTTCCGCACTTGGGGTTTGATCTCCGCGCTCCGCGATTTCACCCTGCCGCCCATGACAGACCACACCCTCGCCAAGATCGAATCGCTCGGACTAAAACTTCCCGTAGTGCCTACCCCCATCGCCGCCTACGTGAACTGCGTCCGCACCGGCAACCTGCTTTTCCTCTCCGGCGGCCTGCCCATCGATGGCGATGTGAAAATCCTCGGCAAAGTGCCCTCCGCCTGCCCGGTGGAGAAAGCGGTGGAAGGCGCGCGCATCATCATCCTGAACCGCCTCGCAGTGATCAAGGAAGCCATCGGCTCGCTCGACAAGGTGAAGCAGATCGTCACGCTCAACGGCTTTGTGAATTCGGAGCCCGATTTCACCGGTCATCCCGTCGTTGTAAACGGTGCGTCGGAGTTGCTCGTGGAAATTTTCGGCGAGCGTGGCAAGCACTCTCGCACGGCTCTCGGCGTGGCGGCCCTGCCGCTCGATGTTGCGGTGGAGATCAACCTGATCGTCGAGGTGGTGGATTGAAAATCCTCACATTTTCACCGCCTCGTAAGCGGTGACGACGCCGAAAGTCATGGGCGTCGCGCTGGCGTTTCCGTAGCCGTTCGCTGCGAGAAGGGCGATCATGTCCTTACCGGAGGGGAATTGCTCGATGGAGGTTCCGAGGTATTCGTAGGCGTCTTTCTGGCCTGTCAGGAGGCCGGCGAGCTTGGGCAGGACGTGGTGGAGGTAGAGGCGGTAAGGATAGCAGAGCGGTGCTTCCGGCTGGGAGAAATCGAGGATGAAAAGATGACCGCCGGGCTTGAGGACGCGGCGCATTTCGCGAAGTGCGAGCGGATAATCGCCCATGTTCCGTAGGCCGAAGGCGACGGTAACGACATCAAATTCATCGTTGGGGAAAGGCAGATCGAGGGCGTCGGCGACGAGGGTTTTCCTGACTCCGCGCGAGGAGGCGTGGGCGAGCATTTCCGCGCAGAAATCCGTGGCCATGACCTCGCAGTCCGGGATCTCGTCCTGGATTTTCAAGGCAAGGTCACCGGTGCCGCTGGCCACATCCATGAGCTTGCGGGGGCGGAGCTGCTTGATGCGTTTCGTGACGACATGACGCCACCAGAAATCCATGCCGCCGGAGAGGACATGGTTGGTGAGCACATAGCGGTCCGCGATGCGCGCGAAGGCATTGCGGACGTAAATGGGATCAGGCATCGGGATCGATTACAGCAGGTATTTTGCCGCTTGCTCCACATCCTTGTCGCC
>CAMBQC010000123.1 GCA_945869855.1 Prosthecobacter debontii | reverse complement strand
CGAAAAGGAAATTGTCTTCCGCTTTCAGCAGGGCGCCAGTGGCAGCCGCATCAAGGAAATGCGCCGCACCCTCCCCACCGGCAGCCCCTCCGGCAAAGAGGAGTTCTCCATCATCGGCGACAACTATCTCAAAAACGGCCGCGTCCTCGCTTGGAAGATCGATCTCACCGCCAACGGCAAAACCATCGCCTCGAAGCAGTCCTACCTGTGGGAGTGAAAATTCAAATTTCAAAACTCAAGTTTCAAGGAATAGAGTCAAACGCGTCTTCCTGTTCAACCCGTGGCTGGGACTTGCAGTCACAGTCCGTCGTGGGGACATCCTGTCCCCACTTCTCTTCCCACTTTCCTGAAAGTTGAATTTTGAAAATTGAAATTTTAAACACAGGCACTGAGCTCCTACTCGGTAACACGATCAACACGCACGGCGGGTGGTTCGGGCGGCAGCTTTTTACGATGGGTCTGCGCGTGGCGCGTCAGGTCACCGTCCCCGATGGCGAGGCGATCCGCGAGGCTTTCTCTGAAATGGTTGTGCGCGCGGATGTGATCCTGATCACCGGCGGCCTCGGTCCCACCAGCGATGACCTCACCCGCGAGATCGTCGCGGAAACCCTCGGCATCGCGCTCCACGAGGACGAGCAGGCGCGGCGGAATCTTGAGTCCTTCTTTGCCCTGCGCGACAAGCCGATGGTTCCTGCGAATCTCCGCCAGGCCATGGTCCCCACTGGCGCTGACGTGTTACCCAATCCCAACGGCACCGCCCCCGGCCTTTACCTGCCGCCGCGCATCAACGGCCGCTCGAACTGCGCTGTCTTCCTCCTCCCCGGCCCGCCGCGCGAGCTTTACCCGATGTTTCACAGCGAGGTCGTTCCGCGCCTTCGCGCCCTTGCCGGAGTCTCCGACATCGCAGGGGTTTCCGAGCTGAAATTCACCGGCATTGGCGAAAGTGATTTTCATCATGGCATCGATGCCGCCCTTGCGGAAATCCCTGGCCTCGAATACGGCTACTGCGCCCGCATCGGCGAGGTCGATCTCCGCCTCATCGGCCCGCCGGAAGCCATCGCCGCCGGGCGCGGCCTCGCGCTTGGCTCCTTCGGGCGGCACCTCATCAGCGATGACGGCTCGTCGCTGGAGGCTGCCGTTGTGCGCCTCCTGCGGGAAAAATCCTTTACGCTCGCCACCGCTGAGAGCTGCACCGGCGGCCTGATCGCGCACCGTCTCACCAATGTCCCCGGTGCCAGTGAGGTTTTCACCCACGGCTGGGTCACCTACGCGAACGAAGCGAAAGCCTCCCAGCTCGGAGTCCCCATGGAAATGATCGCCGCCCACGGCGCGGTCTCTGAGCAAGTCGCCTGCGCCATGGCGGAGGGAGCACTGCGGGCAAGCGGTGCCGACCATGCGGTATCCGTCACTGGGATCGCCGGCCCCACCGGTGGCACCGAGGAAAAGCCCGTCGGCACCGCATGGATTGCGCTCGCGGAAAAGGATGGCGAAACCACGGCCTGCAGAGTTTTTCACCCGCGTGCCCGCAAGGATTTTAAGCAGGCCGTCTCCCAATCCGCCCTCGACCTCCTTCGGCGGCGCTTGGTTTAGGCGGCGGATAAGTGATTCCTGTTTCCCCATGAAACCCGTCACCACCCTCGCCACCTCCCGCACGCCCGACGGCGAGCCGCTCATCCTCCAGGAACACGACGGCCAGTATTTCATGAAGGTCGGCGGCGTGCAGCTCATGGGCACCAACGCCTCATCCTCCGAAAAGGAAATGGCGGATCTCGCCTGCGCGAACCTGCCGCGCGGCGCGCGCGTCCTCATCGGCGGGCTGGGTTTCGGCTACACCTTGCGCCGCGTGCTAGAGCTTTGCCCGCCGGATGCCACCGTGGATGTCGCGGAGCTTTTGCAGGTAGTGGTGGATTGGAACCGCGAGTTCCTCACCGGCGTGAACGGCTTGCTAGTCGATGACCCGCGCGTCCATATCCACATCCGCGACGTGGCTGATCTCATCTCCCGCGCCGGGGAAAATCGCTATCATGCGATTCTGTTAGATGTGGACAATAGTCCTGATCCCCTCGTCCAAAAAGGCAACGCCAAGCTCTACGACGGCGGCGGCCTCGCCCTCACAAAGGCCGCGCTACATCCCGGCGGACGCGTGGTTTTCTGGTCCGCGAATCCCGACAAATCCTTCGCCCGCTCGATGGCGAAACATTTCGGAAACGTCCAGGCCATCGGTGCCAAGGCCTACCCTAAGGCGAAACGCTTCACCCACACATTGTTCGTGGGGGAGAGGATGTGATCACTCCTCCTCCGCGCCGCCGAGGGTGACGTTGATGTTGTATCCGTTCTGGAGATGGGCGTGGGCTTTGCTGGCCTGCTCGGTCTTTGGGTAGCGCTTGCAGGTGAGCTGGAAGGTGCGGATGGCCTTTTCCTTTTCCTTGGCCTCCTCGTAGGTGAAGCCGATCTGGAGCGTGGCCTCGGCGGCGGCGTTGTCCACGACCTTGATCTGGTTGTAGAGGACGATGGCTTCGTTGGGTTCCTTGAGCTGGCGGTGGCAGGCCGCCATGCGGAAATGGTTGTCGGGAAAGCGGTCGATCTGGCGGTAGGTGGCGATGGCCTTTTTCCAATCGGCGAGCTTCTCGTAGCAGGAGGCGATGGCCCAGAGATGATCGTCGGCGTGGTCGCCATCGATCTCGATGAGCTTGCGGAAAACCCCGATGGCCTCGGTGATTTTCCCTTCCTCCAGATCCATCCCAGCGATGTTTTTCAGCCCTGCGACTTGATCCTTGAACTCGCCGTAGATGCCGCGCGCCTCGGTGCGCTTGTCGCGGGCCTTGTACCAAGCGGCCATATTTCCGAGCAGGCCGTCGTCGCGCCCGAAGCGCTCGCCGATCTCGGTGTAGAGTTTCCAGATTTCCGCGGGTCGGCCGAGGGTACCGTTGAGATCGGCGGCGCGGTAGAGGAGTTCCTTCTCGATGGCTGGGCGGCGCTTGGACTCGACGCGCAGTTCGTTGAGGAGCTGGTCGCCGAGGGTGAGGGCGGCGGTGCGCGTCTCCGGTTTTCCTAACAGGTGGCCGACGGTTTTCGCCGACATCCCATAAACGGCATCGAACAAGGCGTCGCCTTCGTGCGTGGTGGCGAGTGCCTTTTTCCCCTCATCGAAGCGCTGCGCGAAGAAGTGGATCTGGGCGAGTTCGCGGGAGGCTTCTTCGCAGGCGGTCTTCGATATCTCGTTGCGGACGACTTTGAAAGTAAGGTCGTTGAGGAGGGAGAGCTGCTCGGCCTCGTCCTTGTGGAGGCGGGCGTAGTGCAGGAGATCGAGGCGGGAGCGGATGGCGATCACATGATCCGGATATTCCTTGATGAGGAAACGGAAGGCTTTCTGCGCGTCCTTGACCTCGCCCATGGTGCGGTAGGCGTCGGCGATGCAGTAGGCGGCGATGACCGCCTCCTCGGACTCCGGCCAGTAGTCGATGACGGATTGGAAACCCTCGCGCAAGGCGGTCTTGGGTTTCTTGAGGCGCATCATCGAGTGGCTCCACATGAGCTGCGCGTAGGGTGCGCCGGGGCTTTTCTCGTAGAGAGTGAGGAATTTCTCATACTCGGCGAGCGAGGTTTTGAAAGCGCCGCCGGTGTAATGTTTCTCGGCGATGCGCATCTGGTAGCGCTCGACCTCCTTCATTTTCTCGAAAGTGCCGACGGGAATCTGTTCGAGAGGGTCGAGGGCAAGGGAACATGGGGCCACGAGAAACAGCAGGCAAACGGCAAGAAGGGAGTGGAGGCGGAGGGTCATGATGGTTGTTGCGAGTAACCGGTTGGATCCGGACAATGATGTGTGTTTATCTCTATTAACTTGATACCTTCCATCGAAAAGCCTTTTCCACGACCTCGGCGATGATGATGAGGCCTTCGCGGACGGTGGTTTCGTCCATGGCGAAGGAGACGCGAATGCACTC
>CAMBQC010000122.1 GCA_945869855.1 Prosthecobacter debontii | reverse complement strand
GATGCGGCGGAATTTGAAACCGTGGTTCTCCGGCGCGGGCTTAAGCTTGAGGGTAACCTTTTCCCCGGTGTGGAGGGACGTGCCTTCGAGGGTGGCGGATTTGGCGAGGGTCTGTTGTTGGGACATGAAACTTTAAAATTTAATCTTTAAACCTTAAGGAAGAGGGTCTTTGGCGGGTTCTTCCTCGGGTGCGAGTTCGTTGGGTTCGGAGGTTTCTGCGATGGGTTCGGTGGAAGGTTCTTCGCTAGCGGATTGCTCATCCGGGGCAGGTTCGGATTCCGCGGGAGTCTCTTGATTTTCCGTTGATATCTTTTCCGAGGAAGGAGTGATTTCGGCTGGGCGGATGCAATTTGCGGGAGATGTTGAGGAATTATCCTGTCCCGCCATCTCGCTTTGCTCGGTTGCCGCCACGGCTTTTTTCTTCGGCTGTTTGGGCTTTTTGGGTTCCTGGGGTTTGGGCGGATCCTGGACGACGAGGGTGTCGTCGGTGTAGAGGAGGATGTGGCCTTGTTGGAGGAGCCAGAAGAGGTCGGCGGCGTAGCCTTGGGGTGGGGCGGTGGAGCCTTCGGGAAGCATGGCGAGCCAGAGGCCCTCGAGTTTGGCGGGCGGATTTTCGCGGATCCATTTCACCATCTGGGCGGGGCGGTCGGCGAGGATGGCGTCCAAGGCGAGGGCGCTCGGGCGGGCGGGGCCGGTGAAGAGCTTACCCTTGCGCTTGAAGACGGGCATGTGCTCGGACTCCAGAATTTTGCAAAGATCCGGGATCAGAATCGCCGGGTGCTTGCGGTGGTGGGTGCCGGTGGCTTTCAGACGGGCGAGCAGGCCGGGCGAGAGGTTCCGCGCGGGGATGGCGGCGGACACCTTGGCCTTACGGGTCAATTGGTAGGCCTTGCTTAGGACTTCAGTGGCGAGGGCGCGCTCGAATTCGGCGCGGTCGGTGAACCATTTGACGTCGGGGGCGGCGGGTTCTTGTTCGGAAGTTTCTGCAGCAGGTTCTTCGGGGGCAGGATCTTTTTCTTCCGAAACGGGCTCTTCGGCAGCTTCGGCTAGTGGAGTGATTTCCTCTGTTGGGGAGGCCGGCTCGGCTTCGTGTTCGGCTGGGCGGATGCAATCCGCCGCCACGGTGGGTTCTTCGGCGGGCTTCGTCATCTCCGCCGCCACGGCTTTGGATTCCTCGTCGGAGAGGATGCGCCAGCGGGTTTGGTTTTTCATGGAGTCCATCCATGCGCCCACCGCGTCCTCGGAGCGGTCGGTGCGGACTTTTGCGAGGTAGGACTCGAAGGGCATTTCCTGAAAAAACTCACGGTGAACGCGGCGGATCTCGGTCTGGTAGCCGTGGTAGTTTGGTGGGCCGAGGAGTTTGCCGGAGATGCCGCAGCGGGCGACGGATTGGAAATTCCCCTTTGGTGGATCTGTCTCCACGGTGGTTTCCGCGATGAAGCGGTTTTTCCATGGGGAGTCGAGCAGGTGGCGGAGGGCTTCCTCCTTGGTGAGGAAGACGGCGTCATCAAGTTTGCAGCGGAAGAAGGGTTCG
Source organism: Prosthecobacter debontii (assembly GCA_945869855.1). Lineage (GTDB taxonomy): Bacteria > Verrucomicrobiota > Verrucomicrobiia > Verrucomicrobiales > Akkermansiaceae > Luteolibacter. The sequence goes on along the minus strand of CAMBQC010000122.1, from coordinate 2,626 downwards.
TGTTTCTCGGAGATCTCGAAGAACGCGCGGCAACGGGAGCGCTCGGCGAGGATGATTTCCGCGATGTCGAAGAGTGGATAGACGCGGGCGACCTGCTGGATCTCCTTGCAGACGAGCTGGATCGCGGCCTTGTCGGGGACGATGGTGACGGTGACGCCTTCGGCGGGCGCGATGAATTCCTCGCGGCGGATCTCCGGGCCGCGGCCACGGCCTCTTTGGATATCTCGGCGGTTTCCTCCGTCGCGCTGGCCTCTGCGTTCTCCTCCTTCATGGCGTTCTCCTCCTTCTCGGCGTCCGCGGTTTTCGCCCCGGGCCTCGCGGTGGCGCTGTGGGTGCTCGCGCTCGGGGGACTCGTGGGTGTGCTTGGCGGATGGCTCGGATTTGGCGCGCGCCCACGAGGGGCCGAGCGCGAATTCGGTCAAAAGGCTGTCGAGGGGATTGGCTGGATGATCGCTCACTTGCGGGGAGGGTAGGGGTTTGGTTTCGGAAAGACAAACATGCTTCGCGGCAGATTCAGGCAGATGGGCGGGCGTGTTGCAAGACCGAGAGATGGCGTCGGGTCGCTCCGTTATGGGCGGATAAAACGTGGAGCGCCTTGTCGGTTAGATCGACGGCGCAACGTGGATCAAGCGCGGCGCGGACGGCGAGTGTGAGGGAGTGCGTGTCATGGGCGGGGAGTGCACCGCCTTTTTCTAACAGATGGCGGGCGAGCGGTTGGAAATTGTCCATGTGTGGGCCGAGAATGAGGGGTTTGCGGGCGAGGATGGCTTCGGCGGGATTCTGGCCGCCGGTGGAGAGAAAGGATTTCCCGATGATGACCGCGTCCGCGTGGGCGGTCCAGGTGGCGAGCTCACCGGTGGTGTCGATGACGAAGGCTTGCGGGGAGGAGGAAGCGGGTTGTGAAAAGCTGCTGCGCAAGGTCACGGAGAAACCGGCATGGGAAAGCGCTTGGGAAACCTCACCCCTGCGTTCGGCGTGGCGCGGGACGATGACGGGCAGCGCGTTGGGATCGGCTTCGCGGATGGCGCGGGCGAGCATTTCCTCCTCGCCGGGAAAGGTGCTGGCGGCGAGCACGACGGGCCGGTTATTTCCGAACGCGGCGAGCTTTTCCGCGAAGGCAGAATCCGGCGCGGGCACGGGCGCGGACTCGGGGTCGAATTTCAGGCTCCCTGTTAGATGGATGTTTTCCGGCGCGATACCGAGCGCTTGCCACAGCGCGCGGTGTTCCTCTTCCTGGATGCAGACGGAGGAGAGTTTTGAGAAAAACGGGCGCAGGGCGGGCGCGAATTTCAGCAGCCGGCGGGCGGAGCGGGGGGAGGTGCGGGCGTTAGCGAGATCGACGCGGACGCCGCGATTTTCGGCGATGCGAAGGAGGTTCGGCCAGACCTCGCCCTCGATGAGGACGAGGCGCTCCGGCTCGAAGCGGTTGAGGTAGCGGCGGATCATCCACGGGAAATCCAGGGGTGCGTAGGTCACGCGAAGACCGGGGACGGCGGCGCTTGTCGCGAGGTGGTGGCCGGTGGCGGTGCCAGTCGCGAGGACAAAGCGTGCGCCGGGTTTCTCAGCGGCCCACGCTTTCAGCAGCTTGAGCGCGAGCATCGTTTCCCCGACGCTGACCGCATGGAGATGAATCGCGCCGGAGGGCTCGAACGCGGCCGCGCCGAAATAGAGGCCGATCCGTTCGTTGAGCGCTGTGCCATAGCCGCCGCGCCGCCGCATTTTCACCACCCAACCGGGAAACGCGATGAGGAACAGCACCGGCAGCAGCGCCCGATAAATCAGCAGTGCAAGATGGCCTGTCATGTCTCCGGATGGGCGAGGATTAGGATCGCGCTAGAGCCGTATTCTCGGCGGTCGATCAGGTGGAAATGATTCGAGGGCGGGGTGGGTTGGGCGGAGGAAATCTCGATCACGAGATACCCGTTGGCGGCGAGCCTTCGCGGGAAATGTTCGCATGCCATAAGCTTCGCGGCGAGGTCGGTATCGCCGTAGCCTTTCCAATAAGGCGGATCGGCGAGGATGAGATCGTAGGTGGCGGCATCGCGGCTCAGAAAAGAGAAGGCCTCGGCCTTCACGCAGCGGCCGCCTTCGAGGCGGGACTTTTCCAGGTTTTCCTCGGTCACGGCGATGGCCTGCCGGTGCTCGTCCACGAATACACAGGAAGCCGCGCCCCGGCTCAGCGCCTCCAGCCCCAGCGCGCCGGAACCGCAGAAAAGATCGAGCACGTGCGCGCCGTGGATCGTTTCCCCGAGGATGGAGAAAATCGCCTGACGGACGAAGTCCGTGGTCGGCCGCGCGACCGCCGAGGGTACCTTGATGGCGGTGCGCCCGGCTTTTCCTGAAATAATCCGCATCGCGGGGGAATCTCAAATTTCAAATCCCAAACTTCAAGGAAGAACGGTTGTGCGCGGCGATGGAAGGGGGTTAGGATTTCCCGCGATGTCGATGGAACCGATGAAAGACGGGCTGCGATCTCTTGTGCGGATTGATTTCTATGGAAATGTCCACAAGCGGATGCGGGGCAGCGATGTGGCGAGCCGCTACGCGAAAGAGGTGGAGGTGCTCAAAGTCTTGGAGCAAAGGGGCTGTCCCTATGTGCCAAAGGTGCTGGAGGAACATCCGGAGG
>CAMBQC010000121.1 GCA_945869855.1 Prosthecobacter debontii | reverse complement strand
TCCGCACGAGGCAGGCATCGGCAAGATCCATCGGCCGATCGGCATATTTCGTGGCGAGTGCCAGCACGGCGGGCAATTCCTTTTCCAGAACAAAACCGGGATCGAGCACCAAATCCCCCCGCGCAACCAGGCGCAGGAGGCCTGTGGGTTCAGGAAAAAAACTGCCCGCCTCGGCGAGAACCGCGTCGCAGGTGAAAAACGGTGCCTGCGCGCGAAAGGCCGCGACCGCCCAGGAGTGAAACGGATCGTTGCGGTGGAAAAAGGCCACGATGAGGCCGGTATCCGCGATTTCCTTCACCGGCGTGCGGCGGCCCGAGCGCGCAGGCGCTCGCGGGCGGAGGCGTTTGTGGCTGGCCCGGTGTCGCCTTGGTAAAGGCCGACGAGGTCCTCGGACGCGAAAACGCGGGGGTTTTTACCGCGGGCCCCGGAAAGATCGTCTTCGATGAGGGAACGGACATATTTGGCACGATCCAGCCCCAACCGCATGGCGCGAGCCTCCGCCTTGTCGTGCAATCCCGCAGGGAGGCGGACCGTCAGAATTTTTGTCATACAAAAACGAATACGCACACGGCCGCAGTTGTCAAAACAAGAGATGCAGCGCAGAACCGGCGCGGCAGCGCCCATCGAAAAAGAGATGGTAGGAACGCCTCGCCGCAGGGGGCCCACTTCTGCGGCGAAGCCGCCCCCCCCATCCCAGAGACGGCGCTACGCGCCTGAAGTTTGGGTCCGCTACGGCGAGCCGACCCTACCATTTTGGAACGAAGGTGGCGTCTAACGCCCACTCGGCGCGGCAGCGCCCATCGAAAAGAGATGGTAGGGATGCCTCGCCGAGCCGTCCCACTTTCGCAGCACAGCCGCCTTTGTCCCGAATCGCCCAGCTTTTCCGGCATACCCAAAAGTGGGTATTTGCACCGGGGGAGGCTTCGACATGATAATTGTGTTTTCGGAAAACCACCGCACATGCCATCGCTTCTTCCAAACAAGCCGACCGCCAAGGCGCTGCTTCGTTGCGTCATCGTGGAGGACCAAGTGATGTTCGAGCAGTTGTTCCGACTCACACTCGAGTCCGTGGGAGGCGTGGATGTGGTGGCGGTGGCGCACACCGCCAAGGAAGGCATCGCCGCGTGCCGGACGCACTTGCCGGACCTCCTGCTTTTGGATTTGGCGCTGCCGGACAAAAGCGGCCTTGTAGTGGCGGAGGCCTTGGCAAAATGCCGCCCTGAGGCGCGCACGATCATCGTCTCGGGAGAGGCGGATACTTTTCAATGTCCCAAGAAACTGCGGCCTTTCATTTACTCCGTGGTGGACAAAACGCGGGCACTGGCTGTGGTGGTGAGGGAGATCGAGGGCTTGCGCGAAAGCCTGGGGCCTGCACAAAATCGCCCTCACGAAAAGCCTGCAAAAGCGCTTAGCCCGAGGGAAATCAAGATTCTGGAACTCATCGGCGAAGGCCTCACAAACAAGGAAATCGCGGCGAGGGCCTACATCTCCGTGCAAACCGTGCTCACCCACCGCAAGCACATCGCCGCCAAGCTCGGGGTGAGCGGTGCGGAGCTCGTGCGGCACGCTGCAATCCACAGCCGCTCGATCAAGCTGGCTTCAGACGGCGAATAGGATTTTCCTTTCGCTATGGCCGAAACGGTTTCCGACCTTCCCAATCCAAGCAGTCAGGATTTTGCGAAAATCCTAAACGGACTGCCGTTGGCCGTCGCCTACGCAACCCTCGAAGAGAATCCGCGTATCCTTTTCATCAACGAATCTTTCACCCGACTCTTCGGCTACACGCTTGAGGACATTCCGCGCGTGGCGGATTGGGCGGCACGGGCGTATCCGGACGAGGCCTATCGCCGGGAGACCTTCCGTATCTGGGATGCTGCCGTGGCCACAGCTTTGGAGACGCGTGGCGCCGTGGAATCGATGGAATTCCAGGTGGTCTGCAAGGATGGGGCTCGAAAGGGCGTGCTCATCAGCGCCACCGTGCTGGAGGATCGCCTGCTGGTGAGCCTCGTGGACATCACCGCCCGCCGCAAAGCAGAGGCGGAGGCGCGGTCCGCGCAAGAACAACTCGAGCGCACCGCCTACGAAGTCACAGAGAACATTCCCGCCGGCACCTACACGATGGTCCTGCCGCCCGATGGCGGGATGGCGAAGTTTTCCTTCATGAGCACCCGATTCCTTGAGTTATGCGGACTCGAGCGGAAGGCCGCCGAAGAAAATCCCCTCAACGCCTTCGCCTGCGTGCACCCCGAGGACTACGACGAGTGGGTGCGGAAAAATGCGGAGTGTTTTGAGAAAAAAATCCCCTTCTCCGAGGAATGCCGCGTCGTCGCCAATGGCACCACGCGTTGGATCAGGGCCGAATCCCTCCCGCGCCCCCTTCCCGACGGCTCCATCGTGTGGGAAGGCGTGCTCTCCGACATTACCCGCCGCAAGACCGCCGAAGCCGAACTTGCTCTCGCCCGGAGCCTGGAAAACCTCCGCGAAGCCACCCAAAGAATGCAACTCGCTGCGGAGGCAGCCGGTATCGGCTTCTGGATCCGCGATTTGGAGTCCCAAAAGGAGGAATGGGACGCGCAAATGCTTCGCATCTATGGATTGAGAGCCGAGGATTTCGATGGGCGCTGGGAGCCCTGCATACACCCCGAGGATCTGGAGCGGGTGCAAAGGGAGACCTTTCAAGCCCTCGAATCGGAAAACCACGGGCAATACGAATACCGGATCATCCACCCCGATGGCTCGGTTCATTTCCTGCGCGGCGTCTCGACCGGTGTGCGTGACATCGAGGGAAAACTGATCCGGGAAATCGGAGTGAACTACGACATCACGCCACAAAAAGAAGCCGAGAAAGCCCTGGCCGAAGCACGGGAGAAAGAGCGGCTAAGCGAGGAGGCTCAGCGCCAGATCATTGAGAAAAAACTCCAGACCAGCCTCGCCGCGTCCGCTGTGGCCCACGAGATCAACCAACCCCTCAGCCGCATCCTCCTCACGGCCCAACTCGCCTTGCAGGAGGCCGAGACCGAGGCGCCGGGCAACCCCAAGCTTTTCCCCTTCTTCAAGGAACTCGCAGCCGAGGCGAATCGCGTGGTGGTGACGATCGCCAAGATGAAATCGCTCCTGCGCAATGTGGAGAGCGTCCACCATCCCGTCGATCTGGTGAATGTGGTGGAGGACGCCCTGCTTTATTGCAAACCGCTGCTCAAGGAACACCGCGTCGAAATCGCATTCCAACCCTCCGCAAAAACCTGCGAGATATCGGGCGATGCCGGACAACTCCAAATCGCCCTCGGCAACCTGATCCGCAACGCCGCCGAGGCGATCGCGCAATCCCCGACATCCACCCGGCGCGCCATACTGGTCGAAATCCGCGACAGAGCGGATGAAATCGAAATCGCCGTCGCCGACAGCGGCCCGGGCCTCGCCGAAACCGAAGCAAAGCAACTCCTCCTGAAGTCCACCAAGCCCGAAGGCTCCGGCATGGGACTCTACCTCGTCCACACCACCATGGAAAACCACGGAGGCCGTCTGGAAACCGGCCGCTCCCCTCTCGGCGGAGCCGAATTCCGCATGGTGTTCCCGAGGGAGGGCCATGGAGAGTTTTAAGTTTGGAAATCTTAAGTTTTAAGTCCGCTCTGCCGCGCGGATTGGTGCGGTAGCACCTCGTAAAAAAAGGTAGGGACGCCTCGCCGCAGGGGTCCGATTTTCGCGGCGAAGCCGCCACTGTCCCAGAGACGGCGCTACGCGCCTGAATCTTGGGTCCGCTGCGGCGAGCCGACCCTACCATTTGGAACGAAGGTGGGCGCCCAACGCGCGGGTGGGCGCTCCGCCACGCGCCCTCGCGGGGTGGTTTGAAAAGCTAAGAGGCGAGTCGCTCGAGGGCCGTGAGCGCGTAGAGCGGGATGTTCAGGATTTTGCCATCCTGTCGAAGATTCAACGGCGTGGTTCGGAGCAGCCGGGCGGGGTGGAATTTTTCCTCGTAGATTCGGAGGCTTTTGCTTTTCGGATTGATGCCGGACTTGGCCTCGAGTGGCAGGATGCTGCCTTGCGGGGACTGCCAGAGGAAGTCCACCTCGGCGGAGGCGGAGTCGTTTTTCCAGTAATGAAGCCCGCCCGCGCCGGGGAGGCCGGCCAAGGTTTGGGCGACATGATTTTCCACGAAGGCGCCTTTGAACTCCTGGAAGAAATCGTGCCCGCGCACAAGGATGTCGGGGAAAATCCCGGCCATCGCT
>CAMBQC010000120.1 GCA_945869855.1 Prosthecobacter debontii | reverse complement strand
GGTTTCACGCCGGGAGCCATCGGGTCGTCGTCGAGCTTCACCCCGGCAATGAGAGAACGAAGCACCTCGCGCGGGGCGGTGTTGATGTTGATGCGAGGGTAGTCCGGTGTTGGTGCTGGGAGGGAAAAGATATCGAGCAACTGAGCGGCGCGCTGGCCGTCCTTGTCGAATGCGGCGAATTCCGGGCGACCGATCGCGAGGGTGAAGCCGCCTCCTGCACGCTGGTTGGCGACTCCACTGGCGGTTTCCACATTTGACCACTGCGCGGGATCGAAAACGTGACCCAGCTCGCCGAGTGAGGCGTAGGTTTCGGCGTTGGAAATGAAGGCGGGAGCCAAGTTTGGCTGGTTGGGCGGGAAGATTTTTGGGGGGACGGGTGGAAGTCCGGTTGATTTAACAATGATCTGCGTGCTTGTAGGAATCCGCGCGTCCGTTCCGGAATCGACGCCCGGCGTGGAATGCGAGCCGCCGTCCGGCCACTTATCGAAACGTACCTCACGGTATGGTGTGTTGTAAGGCGGGGATTTTCCGATATCGCGTTTCAGCGCCCGCCCGCCCCAATTGCTGTTCTTATCGTAATTGTTGGCGAAGACTTTGTTGTTGATATACCAGGAAGCCCTGGGATCACCCGGTTGGCCGATGCTCCAGTCATGCGCGGGTGAGCTGTTCCCTTTCCATTTCGTTTGGGATAAAGATGGTCTGAGGGTGCCATCGGTGCGTTCGACGCCGCCGCGCGCGGTATCGACAATTTTGCCATTCCATTTCAACTGGAAGGTGTTATCCGCGACGGCGATACCCTTATTTTGGACGGGGTTGATAAAGGTTAGCGTTGAGGCAGGGAAGGCTCCTTGGGGAAACGTGTAGCTGCGCTCACCAACCCGGACAACGGAGAAGCCGTTCGGCGGGATGGTGACGGCCTGCGCCGGAAACGTGACCTCGGAAAACTGCCTGTTGCCGACGAGCGGAATGGAGATCGTGTGTTTGTTAACGTTGGTGAACTCGATGTTCCCCGAGATGGTCTGTTGGGTTGGGTTCCAGAGTTCCACGAAGGTTTCCACCATGATCGAGATGGAGGTGGTGCTCCCTCCGATCCACTCGTAGCGATCAAAGAGCTCGTTGACGAAGGGGTAGGAATCCACGCCGCGGTAACCGGTGCCGGTGGTTGCGTCGCTGTCCTTGTCGGCGTAGTCGATGATCGATGCGGCGATGGTTTTCAGGTAGTCCTCCGTGGCCGGGAAGCCGCCCCTGCGGTTCTCGAAAAGCGGTAGCTGGAGCTTGATGTGGCTGGCGATCTTCGGGACGTCCTTGTCCTTGACCAAGGCATTGAGATCCGGCGCCAGTTTCCCAGCATCTACGTATCCGAAGCCTTGGGGGATTACTTTCGCTGAGGGGACGGGCGGGGTGATTTTCAGGAAATGGATGTGGGGTTCGATGCGCTTGGTTTGATCCGTGGTGAGAACGGAGCGGAGCGAAGCGGAGGTGCGGAGATTGGCGCGTGCGGCGACGAGCTTCGGAGGGATCACGGGGCTTGCGGCGAGAGGATCGAAGACGGTTGCATAGGCCAGCTCGGCAACGGTTTTCCCTTCGTCACGGGCAAGCGTGCCGGCGTTTTTCCCCTCAATCCTTCCGCTGAGATCCTCGATCCAGAACGCGTAGCGCAGGTCGTATCCGTTCGGCTGGGAGGAGGTGACATCGACCCATTTCGCCTGAGGAATGCTTTGGTCGTGTTCGGTGGTGCGACCGATCGGGCTGGCACCCGCGACGTAGGCGGAAAGCTGAGTAATCAGTGGCGTTGTATCGATGCGGCCGGTGCCGAGAGCGGTTTCGCTCTGGCCGCTGAAAAGCGGGATGCCGCGCCACGCACCGTTCTCGAAGATCGCGCCGTAGTTGAAAAATTGTTCGCGGAAGCCGAGCGGTCTATCTGTAGCGGGGACGGTGCCCTTCACGGGATCCTCGATGCGGAATACGAGTGTGTCGTCACGCTTCGCGATTTCCGTCAGGGTGCCGAGAGCCACGGCCAGCCCGGACTCTGCGGCGAGATCGGCGCGGGCGGCGTCGGAATAGGATCGGGCGGTTTTGCGCTCCAGGGAAATGACGGTGAGCAGGCCGATGAGAAGCAGGGTGAGGCCGGCGATGGCAATGATCGTCATCGGCAGGGCGAAGCCGGTTCTATGGGAGCGGTGGATCATTTCGCGATGGCGATGGTGCGGGTGAAGGTGCGGATGAACTGTTTCTCATTGTCACGCGGAGAGGTGGCGATGCGATCCCATTCCGCGCGGGTCTTGAAACGCCGGGCGGTGGAATCGTCGATGAAACGGATGTTCAACTCGATGAGGGAAGGCGGCTGGGGCGAAGTGGCGGTCCAGTCGGTGAGAACCGGCGGCGTGCCGGAGTAAAAGCGGGGCTTTGCGGTGAAGCCGATGACGTTCGCGACGATGGCTTCGTCGAGAGCGGGGTCGGCGGCGGGGAAGGCGGGGTTGCCGGGGGTTTCGAGGAAGGTCTGGGTCAGCGCCGGGTCGCGGGCTGCGCGGAACAGCTTGGGGGACTCCACGTTCGTCGTGTTCTGTGAGAAGGCGACGCGGTAGGAGATGAGGTTCAGGTCGCCGGGTTTGGCAGTCTGTTGCTCGTCGGAGGAAACGGCGCGAACGAAGGCGATTTTTTCCGAGGCCTCGACCACGCCGCTGCTGGTCGATTTTTCATGAACCATCGGCGTGCCGGGGAGCCGTGTGGAAAGCTCGCGCCCGAAGAACTGGATGAAGGCGCGTGCCTGGGAGACCGTGTTCACGGCGCGCTGGGTGCGGGTGTAGCTGTCGGTGGATTGGCCGACGAGCGAGAAGAGCGCGAGCATGATCATCGAGGTGATCGCCATAGCGATGAGCAGCTCTACCATGGTGAAGCCGCGCGGGTATGGACGGGAAAACTTCACAGGGTGCCTTGGCGTGGGCTGATGATCTGGTAGCGGAGGTCGCTGCGTTTGGCGGCGGCGGCCTTGGCGGGATGGAGCACGCGGATGGTGAGCAGGGAAAGGGTGTCGGGGCCGGCCGCAAGGTTGGGCGGGCGGTGCGCCTCGCCATGGACGGCGACGATGTAGCTGGCCTTGGGGATTTTGCTCGGGCTGGTAAGATCGGCGGCGGATCCTTTCGCGAGGAAAATTCCCTCCGAATCATAGGCGAGGATTTCCGGTGCGGCTGCGGTCCCGAACACGGGGAAAGCCAGTGCCGTGCCGAACGCGGATGTGGGGGCCGGCGCGGGAACCGTCCAAGCGGAAATGATTTCCCGCTGCACCTCGCGGGCAAGCCAGGCCGAGCGGGTGTCGGCCTCCGCGCTGAGGCGGGAGATGTTCGCGGAGCCCGTGGCCGTCAATACGATGGGGATCACGAAGGCCACCACGCCGAGCGCGATGACCACCTCCATGAGGGTCATGCCGGGATTCGGGAGCTTTCCGGAGAGTTTCATCAGGGTTCTATGAATCGGGTGCGACCGGTGAGGCGGTTTACCTGAAGCAGATCGAAGACCGGGCTGCCTTTGGATTTTTGGGTCAGCGTGAGAGAGTTGCCGCGCTTTACCGCGCGGGCGATGGCGATGTTCGTTTCCGAGGAGGGAAGGACGATCTGACCGTTCGGCGCGAATACGATGAGGTGGCAGGTGACGGCCTTGCCCTTGTAGTTGGTCAGCAGCGTTTCCGGGGCGTCCACGATGGTGGGCTTGAACGAGGAGATCAGGGATTTGGGCATGAAATGGAAGCTCCCGGGCAAGGTTTCCCAGCGCTGGAGGATTTTTTCGCCGCCGCCATCATCCAAGGCGGGCTTGTATCCCGTGGCTGTTTTCTCCACCTCGAAGAGCGAGATCGCCCGGCCACCGAGCTCGCCGCCGGTGGAGAGAACGGGGATTGTGATCGCGGTGGAAGAGCCTGAGGCGATGGCGTGGCCGCGGGCGCGCTGGAGATGCGCCTTGATGATTTCACGGGAGGCCTGGCGGGCGCTGTTCGAGGGATCCGAAAAAATGGGAACGGCCACCGCTAGGAGGATCGCCATGATCGCGATCACCGCCAGCAGCTCGACCAGGCTGAAGGCCGGTAGTCTGCGGTTCGCATTTTGGATCATATATCGGGTGGTTCGCATCGGGTGTGCTGGCGCAACAGATTACGTTCGCAACGAATCAGCATTTGATGCGCCACGACTAAGTAAATACAGAAACGCTCGCTAGCTATGGGCGGATTGTGGAGATTTTGTC
>CAMBQC010000119.1 GCA_945869855.1 Prosthecobacter debontii | reverse complement strand
CGCCGAAGACCGGCCGTCCCAGCCATTCCACGCGGTTTCCGGCGAGGGCGCCGGAAACAACACGCGAGGGCGCGTGTGCTCCCCAAGACTTTTGCCCCGCCGACACCCGTCATCTTCCATTTTACCCAACGCGAATCGCCGGCAGCGGTTCGCGTCCGATCGCGATTTTTCATTTTCAAAAAGTATGAACGCTTTCCTCGAACCTCTCCAGCACGCCTTCATGGTAGACGCGCTTCTCGTCGGGGCGCTGATCGGGGCGATGTGCGCGGTGCTTTCCTGTTTCCTCGTGCTGAAAGGATGGTCGTTGATGGGCGACGCCGTTTCGCACGCCGTGCTGCCCGGCATTGTCATCGCCTACATCGTCGGGTTGCCGCTGGCCATCGGCGCGTTCATCGCGGGGCTGTTCTGCGCGACCGGTGCGGGTTTTCTAAAACGCAACAGCCGCATCAAGGAGGACACCGCGATGGGGGTGGTTTTCACGGGGCTGTTCGCCTTTGGGCTCGTCCTTTTTAGCCGCACGCCATCGGACATGCACCTCGACCATATTCTCGTCGGCAACATCCTCGGCATCAGCAAGGCTCAGATGTGGCAGACTTTTGGGCTAGGCGGAGTCGTGCTGTTCGTGACCCTGCTGCTGCGGAGGGATTTGCTACTGATAAGCTTCGATCCCGGCCAGGCACGGGTCATGGCCTTGCCGGACAAATTCCTCAACTACCTCCTGCTCTCACTGCTCTCGCTGGCCATCGTCGTGGCGCTGCAAGCGGTCGGCATCATCCTTGTCGTCGCCATGCTGGTGACACCCGGCTGCGTCGCCCACCTCTGGACGGATCGCTTTGATAAAATGCTCATCATCGCCGCTGCCTCCGCCGTAGCCGCGACCGTCACGGGTATTCTGGTCAGCTACCATATCGACGCCTCGACGGGCGGCTGCATTGTTCTCGTGCAGGCCGCGATGTTTTTCGCATCGCTGGCCTTCGCGCCGAAATATGGGATTCTCGCGCGGAAAATCATTCAAAAAACCTGTTGATTGCCTACTTCACCCCGGCTCCTCGGCGGGCGGCCCGGACTCGAAGCGCATGAGTTCCTCGACGAAGGTGAGCGGGATGCCGCCGGTTTCGCCGTTACGGTTCTTAGCGAGCACAAGCTCGGCCTTACCTTCTAGGGCGGCGCGCTCTTCGTCATTCTCTGCGTAATATTTGCTGCGGTATAGGAGCCCCACGAGGTCGGCGTCCTGTTCGATCGCGCCGGATTCGCGGAGGTCGGACATGCGCGGGATGCCGAGGCTTTTTCCGGTGCGACCTTCGGGACCGCGGTTGAGCTGGGCGAGGATGAGGATGGGGATATTGAGTTCCTTGGCGAGCGCTTTGATACCGCCGGAAATTTCCGCGATCTCGCGTTCACGGGAGTTCTCCGCCTGTTTCGTGCGGGATTTCAGGAGCTGGAGATAGTCGATGGCGATGAACTGGATGTCCTCATCGCGCTTCTTGCGGCGTGCCTTGGCGCGAAGCTCGTTGATGGAAATGCCGGCGGTGTCGTCGATGAAAAGCTTTGAGTTGATGATCTGCACCGAGGCGTTGCGTACGCGCTCCAGCTCCTGCTTTATCGGCGTGTAGCCGCGGGTGAGCTTGGAGGCGGCGAACTTCGCGCGGGCGAAAAGCAGGCGCTGCACGAGCTGGGCGGAGCTCATTTCGCAGGAGAACACCATACATGGCTTACCTTGATCGAGGCAGATGTTCTCCACGATGTTCATCATAAACGAGGTCTTGCCCATCGATGGCCGCGCGGCGACGACGAACATCTCCCCCGCCTTCAGTCCGCCGGATTTCTGGTCGAGCACCTCGAAGCCGGTGCTGATGCCCAGCGAGACCTTTTCCTTCGAAAGCAGCATCTGGAAATTCCGCATCACCTCCTCCACCGTTTGTTTCAGCGTCGCGGCCTGGGCGACCTCGGCGCTTTCGCGGATCGCGAGGATCGACTGCTCGACGGAATCGAGTAGCTCCGGCACCTCATCGGGAGCCTCGTAAGCCATGGCCACCGCCTCATTCGAGCTGCGGATGATGGAGCGCAGGATGAACTTGTCCTTCACATGCTGGAGGTGATGGCGGAAGTGCCCGGGACTCGGCGCATAGGTGTAAAGCTCCGTCAGATATCCGGGCCCGCCGCATTTCTCCAGCAGCCCACGATCCAGCAACCTCTGCACTAGCGAGACCAGCTCCACCAGATGCCCAGCCTCGAAAAGCTCGGTCAGGAAACCGAACAGGGTCGAGTGGTTCGGTAGATAAAAATGCGCCGCCGTGAGCCGCTCCTCGATCGCTAACCCGATGTATTCCTGCGGATCCTGCAGCATCGTGGAAAGCAGCGATTTCTCCGGGCCGACGGCGTGCGGCAGGGCGCGTGTCACATCGTCCACCGTCTCCTCACGCTTTTGGGAAAAGAGATTGATCGGGGTGGATTTCGCGGGTTCGGCCATAGGTGAGGGCGAGATTGGGCGACGCGTGGGCGCTTGGCGATTTCTAACCGGAGCAAACGTAAAATCATCTGGAACAACTGTGAACAACCGCCATTTTACCGCCATGCGCGCGCTTCTTTAGAAGAGTTTCAACCGCCTCGGTGACGATTGATCGAACGATTGTTTTGGCACCCTTCCAGTTTATGGACCACTTAAAATGAAGGCTTCGGGTGCATCGATAGTGGCTACCATCTGCTTTTCAATCTGCTTCCGGAGCAAAGGCCGGAGGCCGCAGCGTAGAACGCAGATTGAACCGTTTGGCCTCTTGCAGGAGCGAGTTCAAACGCGAACTCCTCGGGCGTCTTCATGCCGAGGCTGCGATGCGGTCTGACTTGATTGAGCTTCATGCGCCAGGCCGCAATCACCACCCGCGCCTCATTCAGCGTATGAAACAAATCGCGAACAAGGCACTCTCTGCGGACATCCCGAATTATTTTCGCCAGCGGTGCAGCGTGGCTACCGAGATCGGCTGCTGCTGGCAGAACTGTTCTTGGCTCAGGTGATTCGTGTCACATTCACACAGGAGGAGGATGATTTCTTCGGGATTGCGTCTTTATTGTCCGTTCACTTTTGCAGGATTTGATTGTAACAAATCCTGTCACTCAACATGGACCACTTTTTCTGACGGCGACCAGAACGCCCCGCCTAACGCATGACCATCCTGCCTTTCCAGCCGTCTCGACCGCCGCAACCCCGGCCCGCAGCCGAAGCCGCGCAGCTGCCCTCCGTTTCCCGGCATTCCTTCCTTGGCTCCCCCCGCAACATCCGCTAGTTCTTGCCTAGATGAAAACCCTGACGCTCGCCCTCCTCCTTGCCGCGACATATCCGCTTGCCGCGCAGGAAGGGCTTTCCCCCTCCGACCGCGAGGCCTTGCTGGAGCGGCTGGAAAAAATCCGCGAGCAGGCGGACTCCGAGGTCGACGCCCGTTTCCGCAACGCGCTCACCGCTTTCAGGGGCGCGATGGACAACTCCAACGAAGCTCTCAACCTCTATCTGAATTGCGAGGAGATGGTGAACTTCGACGAGATGAACAAAAAGAACATCGATTTCCGCGAGTGGAAGCGTCAGAACGAGGAAAAGCTCTCCAACGCCGGTTTCCGCCTCGCTCTCCGGCAGCAGTTACGCTGGCTCGCGCTCACCCTGGAGGCCGCCTCCGAAAAGCCGGACCGCGACGATCTCGCCATCGAGGCCGGGAAAATCATCGAGTCCATCGTCGCCGAGGCAGAGGGGCTTTCCACCCACCGCGAGCTCGTCGAGCAGAGCGTCACCTCCAGCGTCTTCGCCCGGGCCTACGACATCAACGGCGTGAAAGTGGAAAACTGGCCGCCCGCTCCCGCACCCTTCGCCGCCGTTTACGAACAGGTGATTCTCCCCCAGCTCCGCCGCCCCGACCGCATCGACTCCCTACGAGCCGCCTGGGCGAAACGCATGGCCAACGAAGGCGAGCTCCTCGACGCATGGAGCGGAAAGCCCGGCGAAAAACAGAAGTCCGGCGTCCGCTCCCCCGCCTACGAAAAATTCGCCTCAGAGACCGTCCCCATGCTGAAATGGGACGCCGAGGTCGATCTGTTCAAGGTCGGCGACGAAAAGGGAGCCGCCGTCCGCATGCTCAAGCACATCGAGGACAACCTCTCCCATGAATCCGCCCCACAATGGGCCGAGGACTTCGTCACCATGCTGCAAACCAAGGACAGCGCCACGAGCTATCCGTGACCGCGCTCACCCGAAGTGATCCCAGCCGCCCTCCAGGCTGTCCCCCTCGCCTT
>CAMBQC010000118.1 GCA_945869855.1 Prosthecobacter debontii | reverse complement strand
ATCGAGAAAGTCCCCCTCTTCGACCAACCCACCTTCGATATGCTCAACCGCGGCGAGACCATGGGCGTGTTCCAGCTCGAGTCCGGCGGCATGGTCGAGACCTGCAAGAAGTACGAGATCCGTAGTATCGACGACATCATCGACCTCATCGCCGTCTATCGCCCAGGAGCGATGCAGTTCATCGACCAGATGCTCGATGTGAAAAAGGGCAAGAAGGCCAGCTACGAGCACCCGTTGTTAGAGACTGTTTGCGGCAACACCTACGGCGTCATGATCTACCAGGAACAAGTCCAGAACGCCGCCAAACTCCTCGCCGGATACTCCCTCGGCAAGGCCGACCTCCTCCGCCGTGCCATGGGGAAAAAGGACAAGGAGAAGATGGCGAAGGAACGCGCCGGTTTCATCGAGGGCTGCAAGGAAGCCAATAACATCGGCGAGAAACTTGCGGGTACCATCTTCGACAAGATCGAGATGTTCGCCGGATACGGCTTCAACAAATCCCACTCCGCCTGCTACGGTCACATCTCCTACTGGACCGCCTACATGAAGGCGAATCGCCCCGTCGAGTTCATGGCCGCTCTTCTTTCCAACGAGGTCAACAACACCGACAAGATCGCCGTTTTTGTCAACGAGTGCCACCGCATGGGTCTGGAAATCCTCCCGCCCGATCTTAACCAATCCCTCCTCCGCTTCGCCCCGGAAATTTCCTCCGGAAAAGCCGCGATCCGCTACGGCCTCGCCGCCATCAAGAACGTCGGCGAAGCCGCCATGGCCACCGCCATCCGCGAACGCGAAGCCAACGGCCCCTACAAATCCCTCGAGGATTTCTCCTCCCGCCTCGATTCCAAGGTCATCAACAAACGGATCCTGGAAAACCTCGTCAAGGCCGGCGCGGTCGATTGGACCGGCGAGAACCGCGCCACCATGTTCGCCCGCTTGGAACAAGTCGTCGCCTCCGCCTCCTCTACCCAACGCGACAAGGCCTCCGGTCAGTCCTCCCTCTTTGATGCCATGGACTTCGCCCCGCCCCCGGCCGCCCGTGCCTCGGAATCTGCCAGCTTCGTCGAGGAATGGAGCAAGGACGACCGCCTCGCCCACGAGAAGGAACTCCTCGGCTTCTACGTCACCGGCCATCCGCTCGACAAATTCCGTGGCGTCCTCGACTCAGACAAATACAACCGCATCGGCCTCATCGACGAGATCGAGCTGGAGGACTCCCGCGCCCGCTACCCCATCGCCGGCATGATCCGCAGTATCGAGTCCCGCAGCACTAAGGCCGGCAAAGCCTTCGGCATCCTCACCATCGAGGACTTCACTGGCTCCTGCGAGGTAATGCTCTGGTCGGAAAGCTACCTCCCCGCCCGCGACTCCGGCATCCTTCAGCCCGGCCTGATTATCCGCCTCAAGATCGCCATCCAGATCGACGACCGCACCGGCGGCCGCCGCCTCACCGGCTCCGACATCGCCGAGCTGAAGCCGAAGAAAGCCTCCAACGGCAAAGGCCCCCTGGAGCTCCTCCTCTGGACCCACCGCCACACCGCCAAAGACCTCGAGGAAATCCACTATCACATCACCGGCCACCCCGGCACCACCCCGGTCATCCTCCACTTCCAGAACTCCGCCGGAAAACGCCTCTCGCTCCTGCCTTCCGTAACTTACCACGTAAAACGCTCCCCCGAACTACATCAATCGTTAGATCGGTTTATGGAGGAGTAGGTTATACACTTTGCGGGCGTTATCTCGTGGGATTTGAGATTACTAATCCTTAGGAAAAGCGAAGGGAATGAAAATGTCGCGGGAAGGTATTACTCAGCCCGAGCCATGATC
Organism: Prosthecobacter debontii; assembly: GCA_945869855.1. GTDB lineage: Bacteria > Verrucomicrobiota > Verrucomicrobiia > Verrucomicrobiales > Akkermansiaceae > Luteolibacter. The sequence continues at coordinate 2,541 of CAMBQC010000118.1, read as the reverse complement.
CACAGTGCGTCAGAAAGGCGGTTGAGGAAAAGACGGACGGTTAGCGGCACCTCGCCGCCGCTTTCGTGGAGCATGAGCAGATGCCGTTCGGCCCGGCGCGAAACGGTGCGGGACTGATCGAGGTGGGCGCGCGCCATGGAACCCTCCGCGCCCGGCACCGCCCAATGCGTGAAACGGACACCCTTCGCCTCCGTCTCCGTGGCGGTTTCCGTCAGCCATTCAAGATCGCTTTCGGTAAGCGCCGCGAATCCTTTTTCCCGGTATTTCCGCAGATCCTCCGGCAGGCAGGCGAGCTCGCCCATCAGCCCAAAAAGAATGTTCTGCACGCGGTCGATCACAGCCGTGTGCCGCTCCTCGGTATCCGCCGCACGCGCCAGGCCCAGCGCGGCGTTGAGCTCATCGAGCGCTCCCAGTGCCGCGATCCGAGTGGATGTCTTCGCGATTCGTTTCCCGAACATCAGGTCGGTCTCGCCGTCGTCGCCTCGCTTCGTGATGATGCTCATGCGGGGCAGCCTAGCCGTTTCTCCGAAAATCAAAAGTGGAATGCCACTTCGTGAAGCACATTTTCTAACACCCTTCCCTGAGGGCAACAACGCATCACTTCTCACACGCCTTTTTCATCATCTCGACATCCACACCCTCGTAGAAATCGTCGTTAACAAGGCACACGGGGGCGGTGCCGCAGGAGGCGAGGCACTCGGCGAACTCGACCGAGTATCTTCCGCAAGGAGAAACCGAGATCGGGTGGTGGTGCGAATCGGCAGAGGCGCGGTCGATGCCGAATTCCTTGCAGAGATCCTCCATCAGTTCGGCGCTGCCGCCAAGGGCGCAGGAGAGCGTGCGGCATACACGGATGTGGTATTTGCCCGGCGCATATTGGCGGAATCCGGGATAGAAAGTCACGACCTCAAGCACCTTGATCGGCTCCAGCTCCAGCTTCGCGGCGACCCAATCGATGGCCTCGGAGGAAATGAAACCGAACCGATGCTGCACGATATGAAGCAAGGGCAAGACGGCGGAGCGTTTGCTTTCCGGGTAATGGGCAATGCGCCCGTCGGCCTCGGAATTTAGCTCCGGGCTGACGGTGAAGGGCGCGTAGTGGAGGTTGCCGGCGGCTTCTGTGATAGCGGATGACATTGATTATTTTACGAGTTTTTCGAGTTCGGCGAGATTGCGCCCGTTGGCACTGACGATCTTACCTTCGAGATCACAGACGATCACGGCGGGGATGCCGCTGACTCCATGGTTAAAACTTTTCTTAAAGGATCCGGCCTTGGATTGTTTTAGCTGCGGCCAGGGCATTTTCTTATCCTTGGCGTAGCCTTCCATGTCATCCTCGCTATCATCGCTGGTGATTAGCACGAGTTCGAAGCTTTCGTTTTTATTCTTTTCATAAAAATCCACGAGGCTGGGAGTAAAAGCTTGGCATGGCGGGCACCAGGACGCCGTGTAGTAAAAGACATAGTATTTCGTGGGCTTGGCAGTGAGTTCGTGTTTGACGAACTTCTTGCCTTCCAGGATCACTAGATTACCATCGAGGATTTCGTCGAAGACGCTAGGCTCGGCAGCTGGCACTTCGGGAGCGGCGGGCTTCCAATCGTCTATCCGTTTCGCATCTGCCTCCGCGAGATCCGCTTGCTTGATGTTGACCTTGCGGCCGTTGCGCATCTTAAAGACGCCTTCTTTCGCGGCGGCTTCACCGATCACTTCTAACAGTTCCAGCTGGGCCGCCTTGCCCTCTTTGTTCGTCCAGTTCTCGAACGCGGCGGAGAGCGGTAGGGCGAGTGAGATCACGATGGCGATGGATAGTGACGTTTTCATATTGTTTGGGATTAACGGTCGCACTCGCCCATCACGAAGTCTAGGGATCCCAGAATAGCCGGGATGTCCGAGACCATGTGGCCGGGGAGGAGCTTGGAGACGATGGAGAGATTGCAAAACGAGGGGCTGCGGATTTTCAGGCGGTTCGGCACACCGCCGCCCTTCGAGTGGATGTAGAAACCGAGCTCGCCTTTGGGATTTTCGGCGGCGAAGTAGACCTCGCCCTCCGGCGCGTCGATGCCCTGTGTAGCGATGATAAAATGATGGATGAGTTCCTCCATGGACATCGCCACACGCTCCTTGGCCGGGAGCATGCCCTTCGGGTCGGCCAGGTTCACCGGACCGGAGGGCATGGTGTCGAGCACCTGGCGACAGATGCGTATCGATTGCCGCATCTCCTCCATACGGATCTGGTAACGCGAGTAGCAATCGCCCTCTGAGGTAATGGGCACATCGAAATTATATTTCTCATAGCCGAGGTAGGGGCTGTTTTTCCGTAGGTCGCGGTCAACACCTGAGGCGCGGAGATTTGGTCCGGTCATGCCGAAGGAAATAGCCGATTCGCGCGTGATCACGCCAATATCCATCATACGGTCGCGGAAGATTTTGTTGTTATCGAGGAGTTTTGATATCTCACCGATGGCGACCTCGCATTCCTCCAGGAAGGTGCGGACGGCGGCATCGAAGCCTGGCGGCATGTCACGGAGTTGGCCGCCGACG
>CAMBQC010000117.1 GCA_945869855.1 Prosthecobacter debontii | reverse complement strand
CCGATGGTAATTCCGGCATCTACATCCAGAAACGCTACGAGTTGCAGATCCAGAACGCATACGGCACTCCCGAAAAGGATTTCACCTCGTCCTACGGCGGCAGCATCTACAAGCTAAAGAAGCCCGACCGCTTCGTCGCCAAGCCCGCCGGCGATTGGCAGACCTACGACATCGTGTTCCGCTCCGCCCGTTTCGCGGACGGGAAAAAGACCGAAGACGCGCGCATCACCGTCTATCAGAACGGCGAACTAATCCACGACGATTTCCCCATCCCCCGCAAAACCGGCGCGGGCGCGGCAGAAGACCCGGAGCCGGGCGTGATCAAATTCCAAGGTCATCACAACCCCGTAAAATTCCGCAACACCTGGATCAAAAAACTGTCCCTAGACTCTGCCACCCCCAAGCCGTAAAAATTCCCGCCATCCGATGCATCTTCGCCCCCTCCCCTCTCTTGCTCTCCTGCTTTCCGGCGGATTCTGTTTCGCTGCGCCACCCGTCGTTCCCGGCCTGCACGGCAAGCATCCGCTTGACGAGATGCACAGCGGCAGGCTGCTGATCGGCGAGCTGCGTTGTGCCGCGTGTCATGAGGGCATGGACGCATCGAACATGAAGGAAGCGCCGGATCTCTCGAATGCCGGGGCACGGCTCACGCGGGATTACATGGAGAAATTCATCGCCGATCCCGCCGCCACGCACCACGGCACGACCATGCCGAACGTGCTGGCCGCCGAGACTCTCGAGAAACGCGCGGCCATCGCGGGGGACATCGCGGCTTACCTTGCGTCGTTGAAAAACGGCCCCGCACCAGCGCTCCCCGAAGGCGAGATCGATCCCTACGATGGCAAGGAGATTTTCCACTCCGTCGGTTGTGTTACCTGCCACTCGCCGCGCGACGAGGCTTACCGCGAGGTGCTCAAGGAAGGCGTCGTTTCCCTCTCCCACCTGCCCGGCAAGCACCTGCCCGCCGCGCTCGGTGATTTCCTCCACGCCCCGCTCGCCATCCGCCCGTCCGGCCGCATGCCCGACATGAAGCTCACGAAAATGGAGGCGCACTCGCTCGCCGCCTACCTTGAGGGCGAAAACAAAACGAAACCCTCACCGCCCGCCGAAGCAGCTCGCATCAACGCCGGACGCAAGGCTTTCCAGACCCACAACTGCTCCGCCTGCCACCAGCCGGAAAAGGATGCAAACACCCCGCCACTCGCAGCGAAACCTGTCGCAAAAATCGATCTAACAGGTGGCTGCCTCTCCGCGAAAACAGGCAAAGCGCCGAACTTCCATCTCAGCACCGCGCAACGCGATGCAATCCGCAAGGCCTTGGAAAAACCCGCTGCCGAGATCGCCGCGAAGGATCGCGTGAACGCCCACCTCACCCGCTTGAACTGTATAGCCTGCCATGTTCGTGATGACTTCGGCGGCGTCTCGCCGAAGCTCGACGACTTTTTCCACTCCACCGAGGAATCGCTCGGCAACGACTCGCGCATCCCGCCGCCGCTCACCCTCACCGGCGCGAAGCTGCGCCCTGAGTGGATGAAAAAGGTGCTCTACGATGGCGCCGTCGTCCGCCCCTACATGAAGACGCGCATGCCCCAGTTCGGCGAGGCGGCCCTGGCGGATCTCGCCGATCTTTTTGCGAAAACCGACAAGCTGGAGCCGCTGGTCGAGCTCGCCCCACCGGAGCGCGAGTCCCAGCCGCAGATGCGCGACGGCGCGCACGACCTGCTTGGCGACCAGGGACTGAACTGCATCGCCTGCCACAACTACAACGGCAAGGAATCGCCGGGCATGAAGGGCATCGATTTGATGACGACCTACGAGCGCCTCCAGCCGACGTGGTTTTACCAATACATGATCAACCCCGCGAAATTCCGCCCCGGCATCATCATGCCCAGCTATTGGCCGGACGGTAAGGCCGTGCGCACCGACATCCTCGATGGCGATACCGACCGCCAACTCCGCGCACTGTGGGACAATTTTTCCTTGGGACGCTCCGCCCGCGATCCTTCGGGCCTGCGCTCTGAACCTTCGAAGCTCGTCGTCACCGACACGACGCGCACCTACCGCGGCCGCAGCGGAGTGGCCGGATACCGTGGTATCGCAGTCGGACATCCCGGTGGCATGAACTTCGCGTTCAACGCCGAATACGGCTCGCTCTCCGCGATCTGGAAAGGCGAATACGTCCGCGTGAACTGGCAGGGCCAGGGCGCTGGTGATTTCGCGCCGCTTGTGCCGCACATCCAACTCTCGCAGGACGTCGCGTTCCTGAAAGGGGCGGAGCCGCCCTCCGTCTGGCCCGCGCGTCCGGTCGTCACGAAGGAAGCGCCGGTCAATCCCGACCCGCTCTACCCGCGCAACCACGGCTACGCTTTCCTCGGCTACTCGCTAGACACGGAGACCTCCATCCCGACCTTCCGCTACCGCTGCGGCGAAACTCTGATCGAGGACACTACCATGGCCTCGGAAAAATCCATGGAGCGCAGTTTCGCCTTCTCCACCGCCGCCGCCGAAACCCTCTGGCTCCGCGCGCTGACCGGCGAGATCAAGGCCGTTTCGGAAACCGTTTACGGGACCGCCGATCTCCGCATCACCGTCCCACCGAAAAGCGCCACCCTCCGCCCTATCGCCAGCGGAGGCATGGAACTGCTGCTGAAAATCACCCTCCTGGAAGGGAAATCCAACGCCACCCTCGGATATGAACTCCTCCGCTAAGAATCTTCACGAAATCCGCCGCAGGCTCTGGACTGCTACAGCCTGCTGTAGCTTTAGGCAATGCAGCCCTGCTGCGAGCCGAATCGTTCTCATCCTCCGCCGTGGACAGCAGGCTGTCTCACGGAAAGCGGCAGCAGGCTGCACGCAGTCCAAGGTCTTCATCGGCTTGCTCGCGGCAGCCTTGCTGTTAACCACCACCCACGCCGAGGAAGTCGGCGAGCGCTGGGGCACCGCCGATAAAGAACGCGAATTTTATCCCATCGTGGATGTGCCGATCCCGAAGGAACTCGTCATCGAGGCCGGCGCGTTCGAGACCCTGCCGGACGGGCGCATCGCGGTCGGCACGCGGCACGGCGATGTGTATTTCGTCTCCGACATCGACGACGCGAAGCCCAACCCGCAATACCACCTTTTCGCCACCGGCATGGACGAAATCTTCGGCCTCGCGTGGAAGGACGGCGCGCTCCATGTCACGCAGAGCTGCGAGCTCACGAAACTTTCCGACACCAACGGCGACGGCACCGCAGACCGCTACGATGTCGTCTCCGACGCCTGGGGCTACGGCACCTACCATGAGTATGCCTTCGGCTCGAAGCCCGATCCGCAGGGAAATCTCTACGTCGCGCTCGGCCTTTCCAGGTCCTACCACTCGCACCAGCTCTTCCGCGGCTGGGCGTTCAAGGTCACGCCGGAGGGGAAAAGCATCCCCATCGCCAGCGGCCTGCGCTCGCCCGGCGGGATCGGTTTCAACGAGCACGGCGCGCTGTTTTACATGGAGAGCCAAGGGCCTTGGAATCCCGCGTGCAGCCTGAAGTTCGTCAAGGAAGGCGGCTTCGTGGGACACCCCATCAGCTTCAACTGGTATCCCTTCGCGCCGAACATGGGCAAAGCCCCCGAGCAACCCAAGTCCGGATCGAAGATTATCATCGAAAAAGAGGAGATCCCGCAGCTCGATCCCTACGCAGTCATTTTCCCCTACATCCGCATGGGCCGCTCACTCTCCGGGTTTGTAGTGGACGGAACGAAAGGAAAATTCGGCCCCTTCGAGAACCAGATTTTTCTCGGCGATTACACGCAATCCATCCTCGTCCGCGCCACCACCGAGCAGGTCAACGGTGTGTGGCAGGGCGCGTGCTATCCTTTCCGCGAAGGACTCTCCACCGGCATCCTCAACACCCATTTCACCCCCAGCGGGAAACTCATCTGCGGCGGAACAAACCGTGGCTGGCCCGTGCGCGGACTGAAGCCCTACGCCCTGGAACGCTTGGAATGGAGCGGTAAAATGCCCTTCGAGATCGAACGCGTCACGGTCACGCCCGACGGCTTCAAAATCAAGTTCACGAAACCCGTCGCCGAAAAAGAAGCGGGCGAAACCGCATCCTACAAGGTCACCACTTTCACCCACAATTACGCCCAAGGATACGGCGGCCCGGAGGTCGATCAGACAGCCCCGAACGTGAAGTCCGTGAAAATTTCCGAAGATGGCCTCACCGCCACCATCGCCCTCGACGCGATGACCAAAGGCCACGTCCACGAGTTCGACCTCCGCGCCCTCCGCGACCGCGACGGCGGGGAGCTCCTCCACCGCCACGCTTATTACACCCTGAACGAAGTTCCCTCCTCCAACTGAACATCCGACCATGATCCGAAAACTCCTCGCCCTCCTCCTCTTCCCTG
>CAMBQC010000116.1 GCA_945869855.1 Prosthecobacter debontii | reverse complement strand
CCGCGGAGTCCTCGATGTCGCCGAAGTCTTTTTGCGTGATTCCGATGTGCAGCCCGTACTTCCCGCCGACTCCGAAGCTGCTCTCGACGCGTCCGACGTGGCTTCCTTGCCCGTTGCCGGTGAATTCATAGGACGCGGCGCCATGGTTGAAAAACGCACCCTCGGTTTCATCCATGAAATTCGACGATTTGGTGAACGCGTTGAGCGTGCCGCCGATCGCATCCGAGCCGTAAAGCACCGAACCTTGGCTTTTCACCAGCTCGATGTGATCTAGGGAATAGGTGTCCACCGTGTTCCAATATTGGATGGGGCCGCTGCGCCAGGTCGAGTTGTTGAGGCGGACCCCATCGACGAGCAAAAGGTTCTGGCGTCCGGTGAATCCGCGAATGAACGGGGAGCCGTGGCCGTGGGTGGTTTTCTGCACCAATACGCCGGGCGTGTATTGCAGGGCTTCAGGAAGCGTGCGGCGCGCCTGTTCGCGCATGGTCTCCTCGGTGATGTCCGCCACGCTGTAGGGCAGGAATTTGTTTTGCTCCGAGCGAGTGGCGGTGATCACCAAGGGATCGAGAAAATCCTGGGCGGAAACGGAGGCGATGGTAGATAGCAGGATGAGTGATGTATGGCGTTTCATTGCATGGCTGTTTGAACGGGGATAGGTCTTCAGCGGAAACGCGGCAAGAATCCTGTAGGGTCGAAAATTATCCATCCGCAGGAATGACGGGCGTGTATTGACCTTGGAATGGGAATTCATCGACAAAGTGCCGTATCTATGTCTGCTTTGCGCGGGTTTTCACGATGGATAAAAACCGACCATTTCTCATCAAGTCGCGCTCCCTGTCGGTTTGGCTGGCGGTGGGGGTCGGGGCGTTCGTGCTAGTGGGATCGCTCGCGATGATGGGGTTTTTCCAAAACCTATCGAGGGCGGAAGAGGTGGCGGCGCTGCAGTCGCTAGGGAAAACAAACGCGCTTTTCCTGGATCAGAATAAGCTACCCCAGACCGACTACATGGCCGGACAGCTCGGGCGCGTGATGGGGGCGGAGGTAAGGTTCGTGGAGGACGGTGGGAAGCCGGCGGATGGCTTAGCGAGGAGGGAGGGGGAGATGATCCGCGTGGGCTTCGCGCTCCAAAGCGGGCGTGAGGTCTGGTTTTCACGAAAGGCCGGCCAGCAAGGAGCGATACCCGTTTGGAAGCGGCTTGATGCGCGGTTGGCGCTCGGCGGGTTCTGGGCTTTGTCCCTTGTTTTCTCACTATGGCTGGGACGGAAAGTCACCCGGCCGCTGGCGAAACTGGAAGCCGCGCTGCCTGGTATAGGTGGCGATGAGGCTCCGCGCGGTTTGCCGGAAACGGGACCGCGCGAGATCGTCAGCCTCTCCGCTGCGCTGCGGGAAACGCATGCCTCGTTGGTGGAGGAAAGGGACAGGCGCAGGCACGCGGAGCGGCTGGCGTTGCTGGGTCGGATGGCGACCAGTTTGGCCCACGAAGTCCGCAATCCCGTCTCGGCGATCCGGCTGCACGCGCAGTTGTTGGAGAGAGTATGTGCACCCACGGAAAGGGAATCCGCGAACCTAATCGTCGGAGAGGCGGGCCGCATCGAAGCGCTGGTCAACCAATGGCTGCGCTACGCGAAACCCGAGCCGGTGAAAATGCTTCCGGTCGATCTTCCCGAACTGGTGCGTGAGGCGCGGCAAAGCCTCGGCCCGCAGGCGCAACATGCCGGGGTCGGGATCCGCGAAGAGATCGATCCTGCGTGGAAGAATCACCCGGTGAACGGCGACCGCGAGCGGCTGCGGCAAGTCCTTTGCAACCTGCTTCTCAACGCGATCCAAAGCATGCCCACTGGCGGCGCAGTGACCGTGCGGATTTCACCCGGCGCGCTGCAGGTGGAGGATCAGGGCGGCGGTTTCAGCGAAAAGGCGCTCGCGCGTTTCGGTGAGCCGTTCCTTTCCGAACGCGAGGGCGGCATGGGCCTCGGGCTGGCCGTTTCCAAGGAAATCATAGAATCCCACGGCGGCAAAATTGCCGCCACCAACCTGCCCGGCGGCGGCGCGTGTCTCCGCATCGCTTGGCCGTAAAACGAAACGAACCATGGCATCCATCCTGATCATCGAAGACGAACACGCGCTGGGCAACGCGCTAGCTCTCGCCGTCCGCCGCCTTGGCCATCTGCCGATGCTGGCCGCGAGCGGCGGGGCGGCCTTGAAACAGCTCGGCGAGCGGAATTTCGAGGCCATCGTGATCGACATCGGGCTGCCGGATGTCAGCGGGCTGGAAGTGCTTCGGAAAATCCGCGCCGCCGGTTCAATGGTGCCGGTGCTGGTCATCAGCGCCCATGTCACCCTCGATCATACGATCACCTCGAGGAAACTCGGGATCGCCGATTACCTGATCAAGCCGCTCGATCTCCAGCGCTTCGAGGAGGTCATTTCCACACTCGTCACGAAAAGCGTCGTTATCGCAGAGTCCATCGAGCGCCCGGCCATTTCCCTGATCGGTGCTTCGCCGGGCATGCACCGGGTTTTTCTCGGGATCGCCCGCGCTTGCGGAGGCGATCTGCCCGTCTTGATCCATGGCGCCAGCGGCACGGGGAAAACGCTCGCTGCGCGCCTGATTCATACGAACGGCCGCCGAGCCGCCGAGCCGTTGCGACTGGTGGAATGCGGCTCGATCCATAGCACCGATTCGCTGCGCGCTTGCCTGGCCGATCCGAAAGGCACGCTGGTCCTGGAGGACATCGACACCCTCACGCCGGAGCTTCAGAGCGTGCTCGCCGAAGCGATGGGGCGGACGGATCTCCCGCTGCCGCGATTGATCGCCACCATGCGCGCCGATCCGCGTGATCCCGGCATCGAAAGCACCCTGAGGGCGGATGTTTTCTATTCCTTCAGCGCTCTCTCCATCGCGATGCCCGCGCTGTGCGACCGCACGGGCGACATCCCCGCCTTGATCCGGTTTTTCCACGGACTCCACGGTGATGCAGCGACCTCGTTCGAAATTTCAGCCTCCGCCTTGTGCGCTTTGCAGGCCTACTTATGGCCGGGAAATATCCGTGAGCTGCGGCATGTGATCGAGCTTGCCCTCGCGATGAGCCGCGGCGGCCCGCTGTTGCCCGGTCATTTGCCGCCGCACGTCGCCGATGCTCTTCATACCTCGGGCGGGAAAGTCGTCGGCGGGGAGCTGGATGCCGTAATCGCCCGCTGGCTGGACTCGCAGTTGGAAATGACATCCGAGGCGAACTGGCAATACGACGACCTGTTAGAAAAAGTCGAGACCGCCATACTCAGCCATCTATTGGAGCGTTTCGAAAACCGTCCCACGCGTCTTGCGACGGCGCTGCGGATGAACCGCGCGACCCTGCGCCAGAAGCTGCGCCGCGCGGGGATTACTGGGGACTCATAATCGCCCGAGTTTTGCCATCGAGCGGTTGTGGGGAATGCGCAGCACGATGACAGCGAAGGTTGCGCCGATAAGAGCGCAGAACATGTCGTTCTGGGTGTCCCAGTTGTCGCCTTGGGTGCCGAGGAAGGATTCGGCGGCCTCCGCCGAAATGAGCGCCGTTACCCACTCGATCAGCTCATAAACCGCGCTGACCGCTAGGCAGAAGCAGACGGTGAGGAAAGCGAGCCACCCGCGTTTCGCGACCACACGGTTACAGACGAAAATCTCGCGGCAGACGATGGCCGGGACGAGACCCTGCATGATGTGACCGAGGCGATCGTAGTGATTGCGCGAAAATCCGAAGACCTCGCTCACCCATTCCCCGGTCGGCACACGCGCGTAGGTGTATTTCCCTCCGACCATCAGCACAATCATGTGGAGGCCGATGAGAACAAGGGCGAAGCGGGAAAGCCGCCAGCCCTTCGCCTGGCCAATGAACAAGGCAATGAAACCAGCGAACACTGGGGAAACTTCCAGCAACCAAGTCGTCCTGTCATATGGTTGCCAGCCCGACCAAGAAAAGACCGGCAGCATAGCGAGGAGAAGGGAGACGTTGGGATGGGTTTTCATCAGGGATGAAAACCCATCATGCCCGCGCCGCCCGGAAGATCGATGCAAGAGCCGCTCAGGGAATCGAGTGGTAGATTTCCTCCAGCGCCATGACGGTGTAGGCGGTGACGAGGACAGGGTTGGATTCCATCCATCGGCCGTTGTCGTTCATCCACGAGCCGTTTTCACGTTGCGAGGAAAGCAGTTTCCCGGCGAGGTCTTTGCGCCAATCCGCTTCTGAGCCGTCAGCGAGCTTGAGCTTTTCGATGCCGGCGGCGTTGAGGGCTTTCGCCATCGCCTGGTAGTAATAATAGAGTCCTTCTGCACCCATGTTGGGGTTTTCCTCGACGGTGTAGTTCTGTCCCAGCCACGCCTTTACCGCTACGACGCGGGGATCTTCCGGGGTGAGCTTGGCAT
>CAMBQC010000115.1 GCA_945869855.1 Prosthecobacter debontii | reverse complement strand
ACGGCCATAGTCATCTGACGGGAGTAAAATCCCGGAAGAAAGCATTCCTCCGCGAGATTTCACGACCTTTCCGAGATTACGGCTCATGCGTTTTCGAAATGGGCCGACCGAGCCGGATCGGCCCTACCTGATGGGTCGCTGCGCGACGTAAACCGTGCTCTCCGAAATTGTGTCGAGCAGTGGATTGGGAAATGGCACGACCACCGATTTTACATCCCGGAAAACGGCGCGCAGATCCGCCATGAAATCTTCGTCCGGTGCATCATCCGACCAGAGTGCGAAGACACCGTCCGGATGCAGCCGTGAGGCAAGTTTCCGTAACCCATCCGTTGTGTAAAACGCAGCGTTGCGCGGGGCGAGGAGGTTGCGCGGCGAGTGGTCGATATCTAACAATACGGCATGGAATTTCCGGTCGGGCGCATCGGGATCGAAATTTTTCCCGTCCTCCGTCGCCAGCGCGAAAAAATCCCCGAGCACATACCGGCAGCGAGGATCATCGTTTATCGTTTTCCCCAATGGCACCATCTCCCGCTCATGCCAATCGATCACGCCCTCCAGCGCATCGACGACGAGCAACGACCTCAGCTCCGGAAAGGCAAGCGCCGCGACCGCCGTGTATCCAAGCCCCAGCCCGCCCACGACCACATCCCAATTTTTCCCATCCAGCGCCCCGAGCCCGAGCCGCGACAGCGCCTCTTCGACCTCATGGAACATGCTGGACATGAGGAAGGCGTCGCCGAGCTTTACCTCATAGACCACCTCGCCGTCGAGTTGGAGATATTTGCGCCGTTGCAGGATGAGATCGCCGATCGGCGTGGTGCGGAAATCGAGTTCCTCGAAAAGCTTTTCCATGTCCCGCAAGCCTCGCCCTTATGGTGGAAGGGCTGCAAGCGGCGATTTCCTTAATTCGCACGCGAAAGCCATGATTACCCCCGCGAATCTTCCTCTACTACACGGGTTCAACTTTAAAGTGGTGGTCAGTGCGTCGGCGCGGCCGAAGGGGAGCATACGCGCCCTCGCGTGTTCCGGGCTGCGCCCTCGCTGCCCGGCGGCGGGAATCAAGGTTCGTCATCGCCTTGGGATCTTGGGTCGTGCTATCCCGCAGGTTCCGGCCGGTTTCCGGCGAGGGCGCCGCAAACAGCACGCGGTGGCGCGTGCGCTCCCCAACGAAGTCTCCCGCTGATTTCCTGTTCCCACCCGCCGTTTTCGTGATAGGAGTAGGCGCATGGAAGAGAACACGGAAACGACATTCTGGAAAGGTAGCCCCTCGCAGTGGCTGAACATCGGGCACTTCGCGGCGGCGCTGCTGCTTGCGGTGGGCATCGCCATTGTCGGTGTATCATTCTCGCCCGCCTTCATCGTGCTCATTTTCCCGCTGGGCTGGATCGCTTGGCGCTACCTCGTGGTTCGCACCCAGACCTTCGAACTGACGAACGAGCGCTTACGCATTTCCAAGGGTGTCATCAACCAGGAGATCGACGAGGTGGAACTTTACCGCGTGAAAGATATCCTCGTCGTGCGGAAATGGTGGATGCGCATGACCGGCCTCGGCACCATCCATCTGGACACCTCAGACCGCTCGATGCCGCAGATCGACATCCCCGCCATCAAGAATTCTTTGGAACTGCGCGAGTCGCTTCGGAAAAAGGTCGAGGCGATGCGCGACAAGAAACGTGTTCGCGAAATGGATTTCGACGAAACCGCCGCGGAGGGCGGCGGTTCCGAAGAAATGGTATAGATCAGAACTCGGCGGTGACTCCTGTGTAGAAGCCTAGCCCGGCGCCTTGTATCGGTGTTCCGAAGTCCGCCAGTATATAGTCTTGGTTGGTCAGGTTTTCGACGCGGGCGTGGAGAGTCACCATGTCGTTCAATCGGTAACTGGTGTGGATTCTAAACAGCAGATAGTCGTCCAACGGCGCGCCATCGTAAGCCCTAGTATCCACAAATGTGGCTCCCATACCAAACAAGAGTTCCTCCGTTGGACGGTAATGGATAGCCGCTGTCGCCGTGTTTTTCGGCTGGTCCTGGAGAGAATCACCCAACCATGTCCAGCAGAGTTGGTAATCGATACTCTCCGTGATCGCGCCATTGGCCGCGAATTCAACACCACGGGTCAGGGTTGATCCAGGAAGGTTCACGGGTGGAGGTGAGAGCGGATAAACAAACGTGGTCTCGATCTGATTTTTGATCGAGTTTTCGAAATAGGTGACAGAGACCCGATGATCCTCACTCAGTTCCTGTTCGATGCCTAGATCCCATCCCAAGCTATCTTCGGCTTCAAGATTTGGATTTCCGAGGCCAAATGTGGTGCCATACAGATCCATAAGTGTCGGGGTGCGAAAGGCTTTTCCTATCCCTCCCCTCAATCTGGTTTTGCCCAGCGCCTGCCAGCCGCAGCCGATCCTCCACGTCACTTTGTCGCTGTAATTCACATAGTCCTCCCAGCGCACCACGGCATCGGCCGTGAATCGATCCGTCGGTGTCCACTGCATGCCAAGATGCCCGCCATAACGATACTCGTCCGAGACGGTGTCGAGCGTATTTGAGAAATCGGTATTCTCAATGAAACCGCCAAACAGGAGCTTGTGGTTTTCTGAAATCTCCACGCTCTGGTCAGTCGATAAAACGACCCGCTCCAGATCCGATCCGTAGTTCCCGTATTCAGTATCGTTATCGTAAGCTTCGTTGTAGAAGCCGATGACGGACTTGGAAATCCAGCCCGGGGCAAGCTGTGCATCCGCATATGCCGTGACAAGCTGCGAATCGACATGATCGATATTGCCGCCGAAGTAATCATACCGGAAGCGCGAATCTTGGCCACGGTATGTCATCCCGATGGTCACATCCTCGGATTGCGCCCATTCCAGTCTCATGGAGCTGCGGATGAGATCATAGGACTCGTTGGGCGCATCATTGTCCGTGTGTTCATAGCCGCCGCCCAGATGCCATGAAAATCCATCCTTGCTGCCGGAATTGGATCCATAGGTGTTGAGCGTGGCGAACGATCCAACCTCCGAGCGGAGATATGTCATCGGGTCCCCGCTGCCTCTGGCGGTTTCCATCCAGATAACTCCGCCAACGGATTCCCCGCCGTGGATCGCCGCCTGTGGCCCGCGGATTACCTCGATCCTGCTGAAATCATTGACCCTTGCACCCGATAGGAAATTTCCGAAAGGGGTGGTAGAATCACTGATGCGCATCCCGTCCACCACGAGCTGTGAATATGGGGTGGTGGTGCCGCGGATGAACACGGAACCGAGGGCTCCGGTCTGGCCTCCCGTTGAGGTCGCAATCACTCCGGGTATGCGGTTAAGCGCGTCCTTGATGTCGAGGATGCCGATGCTTTCCATCTCACCAAGATCAAGCAAGGTGACGGCGGAGGTCGTGCTGGAGATTTCCTCCGGCGTCCTCCATGCGGAAACCACCAGGGTATCGAGTTCCTGTTCTATCTCCGCAGGCGCGTGCCCGCAGAGCGTGAATGCCGAGGCCATCAGAATGGCGCGGCGTATCCTTGTGATCCGGTTTTTTCCGGATCTTATATGTTGTGTCATGTTTTTATGTATCCGTCGGGCTGAGTTCCGCAGCCTTATTAGACAACTCTCCGGGCTGGCGATCTGGCTCGACCTGCTTTCGCAAACCATACAGTGGCGGTACCGCTCCGGATTCTAACCGGAGTCCCCATCAATTTACTGCCCCAGCGAAGGGCTTCCCAGAAGGTGCCGCTTTGTTTTTCGCGGCACGCAAAGACTAGTCTCGCCTTAAAACCGCTGCCAACACATATTCGTTGGAGTTTGAAGTTTAAAATTTAATGTCTCCTCCCTTACAATCCCCGCATGAACCAACCCCGCATCCTCGACGGCAAGGCCGTTGCCGCCTCCGTCCTAGAAGAATGTCGCGCCGAAACCGCCGCCCTTAAAGCGAAAGGTATCACGCCCGGCCTTGCCGTCGTGCTGGTTGGCGATGATCCGGCTTCGGCCGTTTACGTAGGATCAAAAGCCCGCACCTGCGCCGATCTCGGTTTCCACTCGGTGAAGATCGAGCTGCCTGCGGAAACCACCCAGGAGGAACTTCTGAAGGTGGTGGCCGACCTCAACGCCGACCCCGCCGTCCACGGCATTCTCGTGCAGTCGCCGCCGCCGAAGCACATCGACGAGGAGGCCGTGATCCGCGCCATCGATCCGCGCAAAGACGTGGACGGTTTCCACCCGGAGAACGTGGCGAAGCTCGTCCTCGAAGACCCCACCGGTTTCGTGCCCTGCACCCCGGCCGGCTGCATGAAACTACTGGAAATTTCCGGCATCGATACGAACGGCGCGGAAGCCGTCGTCATTGGGCGCTCGATGATCGTCGGCAAACCCATGGCCATGCTGCTGGTCGCAAAAAACTCGAACGCCACCGTCACCATCGCCCACTCGCGCTCAAAAGACCTGCCCGCCATCTGCCGCCGTGCCGACATCCTCATCGCCGCCGTCGGCCGTCCGGAGATGGTTAAGGCGGATTGGGTAAAACCCGGTGCGGTCGTCATCGACGTCGGCATCAACCGCGTTCCCGATTCTTCCAAAAAATCCGGCCACCGCCTCACC
>CAMBQC010000114.1 GCA_945869855.1 Prosthecobacter debontii | reverse complement strand
TCCGGCGGCTTGCGTTTCTCGAAGGACTTTTTTTTGTTCGCGGCGGCTTTCGCGGCGAGGCGGAGGTTCTCGATGATGTGCTCGGGAGCCTGCGCGACGACGTAGCCGGTGGTGTCGAAGCCGCGTCGCCCGGCACGGCCGACGATCTGGCGGAAATCGCGGACTGCCAAGATTTTAGTACCACGTCCATCGTACTTGCACAGGCTGGTTAGCATCACGGTGCGGATCGGGACGTTCACGCCAACGCCGAGGGTGTCAGTGCCGCAGACGACTTTTAATAATCCGCGGGCGGTGAGTTTTTCCACCAACAATCGATATTTCGGCAGCAGGCCGGCGTGGTGGATGCCGACGCCATGACGGAGGATTTTCGAGAGTTCGCGACCGTAGGGGGAGCGGAAATCCGCGTCGTCGAGGGCGCGTGCGATGGCGTGTTTTTCCTCCTTGGTGCAGAAGTTGGTGGAGAGCAGGTCGCGGGCGGTGTCAGCGCAGGCGTTCTGGGTGAAGTGGACGAGATAGACGGGCGCGCGGCCCTGCTCGTTGAGCTCCGCGACTTTTTCCTGGAGCTGGGTGGTGGAGTATTCGAACTCGAGCGGGACGGGGCGTTGGTCGGACTGGACGAGGGTGGTGGGCGCGCCTGTCAGGGAGGTGAGTTGTTTCGAGAAAAACGAGGGATCGCCGAGGGTGGCGGACATCAGGAGGAAGCGGGCGCGCGGCAATGTTAGGAGCGGGATTTGCCAGGCGGTGCCGCGCGAGTGGTCGGAGTAGTAGTGGAACTCGTCCATGATCACGTCGTGCACCGGGGCATGCGCACCGTCGCGCAGCGCGATGTTGGCAAGGATTTCCGCGGTGCAACAGATGACGGGCGCGTCGTGGTTGACGGTGGCGTCGCCGGTGATCATGCCGACGTTTTCCGGGCCGAGCACGTGGCAGAGGGAGAGGAATTTCTCGTTGGCGAGCGCCTTGATCGGGACGGTGTAGTAGGAGCGGCGGCCTTGGCAGAGGGATTTGAACTGGAGGGCGAGGGCGACGAGGGATTTCCCGGAGCCAGTGGGGGTGTTGAGGATGACGTTGTTGCCGGCGAAGAGTTCGAGGATGGCTTCCTCCTGGTGGTCGTATGGTGCCGTGTTGGTGGAGGAGAGGTATTCGAGGAAAACGTTGAGGATGTCGTCCGCGGTGGGGTTTTCGGGGAGATTCGAGCGGCTGAGGAGGGCGGACATGGCGTTAGAACATTCAACATCGGAAGCGAAACCTTGAACATTCAAATTAGAATCATGGCTGCGACAAACTCTTTTCTGGGATTAGCAAGATCGTTTGATTCGGCTTGGTAAGCATGCTTAATCTCCCTTCATGGAAGAGAAGAACGTTCGGCGTGGCGATTTGAAGAAAGGGTTTCCGTGGTTCGGATTGGGCTTCCTGATTCTTGTCGGTGCGATCGTGGGTTCCTTCTTCACGAATATTCCGGCGAAAGTGGCGCGAAACCTGAAGGAGATCGCTGCTCCAAAACCGCAGCCCGGCCCAGATAGGGAAACGCTGGCTTTGCAGATCGAGCAGCGGCTGCGGGAGGAGTTCGAGGAAAAGCTCAAAAAGGAACTCGCGGCGCTGAAGCCGGTGAAACCCAAGATCGAAACCCCACCCGCGCCCGAGCCTCCGCCGGAACTGCCTTCCGGAACGGTGATGGATGTGCGCGAACTCCGCAGCGGGATTCCTTTCAAGACCAAGGTGACCTTCGAGGAGGGGAAAACCGCAGTGACGGAGCGGATCACCGACGACAGCTACACCGCGAGCTACGAGCTCAAGCTGCGCCTGCCCAGCGCCGCAACCAAGAGCACCGAGCTGGAAAAGGCGAGCCCCAAGCTTTCCGCGATCCTGCCCGGGCTGCCGCCGCTGCTGGAGAAAGCCAAGGTTTCCCCGTGGTATGACACGCTCTACAAAAATAAGGCCGACCGCGTGCGCCGCGACGCCCACTTGCTTTCCGAACTTCTCACGAAGCACAACATTTACGACTGCGAGACGATCCTGCACATGACGGCGGAAAGCGGGCGGAAGGTGTTCTTCATGCAGGCGGAAATGGATGTGGTCTCCGACGGTTCGGATGGTGACCGCCTCGCCACGATGCCGGATGAGATCGTGAATTCCACCCATTACCAGCCCTTCACCAGCTACGGCTGGCCGAAGAAGACGAAGACGCCGAACCCGATGATCGCGGGCTGGGAAAAGCGCATCGAGGCGGGCACGAAGGAGATGAAAGAGCCGGCCACCACGGCGGACCGCAAGAAATGGCTGGCGGAAAGAATCGCCTATCTGAAACGCGGTGTCGCCGATCTCAAGGCGCGCAGCTACCTGATCGCCGAATACGATCCTTTCATCGTGATCCCGGTGAATCTCCTGACGGCCAGCTCCGATCCCTTCGCACCGAAGGTGGGGGACTACGCAGTGGTGATTCACGGGGAGAAAATTTACCCGTGTATCGTAGGTGATGGCGGGCCGAGCTTCAAGGTGGGCGAGGCCTCGTTGCGCCTGGCGAAGGAACTCAACAAGAACGCGAGCCCCTACAGCCGCCCGGTGTCCGATCTCACGGTGAGCTACGTGGTTTTCCCCGGCAGCCGCGATAAGAAAGCCGGTCCGCCGGATTACGAGGTATGGCGGCAGAAATGCCACGATCTTTTGCAGGAGATCGGTGGATTAGGGAATGGCTGCCAGCTCCACCAGTGGACGGATCTTTTGCCGAAGACCGAGCCGCAGCCCGTCACTCCTCAGGTTCCCAACCCGTAAGCGCGTTTCGCGTTTCCCTCGAGGATCGCATTGCGTTCGCTTTCCGGCAGATCTGCGATGAGTTCGCGCATGCTGTCGGCCCAATCCCGGTAGCTTGTCCGCAGCAGACAGACCGGCCAATCGGTGCCGAACATGACCCTGTCGGCTCCGAAGATTTCTAAGGTTTCGTAGAAATAGGCGGCGACTGTTTCGGCATCGCCTTCGCCCTCGGGGAATTCGGTGAGAAGACCGGAGAATTTCACACCGAGGAGGTTGTCGCGTTTCGCGAGTTCCTTCATCCCGCTGCGCCACGCGGATTCGATGCGTCCGTTGCGGGCTTCTGGTTTTGCGATGTGGTTGAGGATGATGGGGAGGTCCGGCTGGCGATCGACGAGCTGGATAGCGACGGGGATCTGGCGCTGAAAGATGAGCAGGTCGTAACGAAGTCCGAAAGATGGCAGAAGCGAGAGGCCGCGGTGGAAATCGTCGCGGAGAAAGTAATCATCCGGCTCTTCCTGAAGTACATGGCGGACGGCTTTGAATTTCGGAAACGCAGAGAGGCGCTCGATATGGACACTGACGTTTTCATCGATCAGCGGCACCCAGCCGACGACGGCCTGGATGCGGTCGGTTTGGTCGGCGAGGGTGAGCAGGAAATCGGATTCCTCAATGACTTGGCGGGCTTGGACTACTATGGTTCCAGTAATAAAAGACTCAGAAGCAACCACTTCAAGTTCCGGTGCAAGTTGGTCTTTGGCAAGTGGAGAGCTGATGGGGATCCAGGGATATTCCTCTTTCGTGTAGCGCCAGAGATGGTGGTGGGAATCGATCATGGGGACATTGTCTTCTTGTGGCGGTGCAACATCAAGCGGGTAGTATTGACGGATGCAATGGCGCTTTCAGGGATTCTCTTCATAAGTTTGTCGATTGTTAGCGAAATGCTTGGCGTCTTTGCGGTTTTTCTCCTCTCCGCTGCCTCTGTCGCGTGTGCCGTCTTCCTCGCGGGGAGCACACCGATGACTTCCACAACCTTCCCCCGGGCCCCAACAACCCCGTCGGCATCCTCTGGGCCGGACTGAACCGCCCCGGCATCGGCATCCACGGCAGCCCCGCGCCCGATACCATCGGCCGCGCCAGAAGCCATGGCTGTATCCGGCTTTCGAACTGGGATGCCGCCACTTTTTACACGCTGGTAGGGAAAGGCACCGCCGTCACCATCCGGTGAAACGCATGGCCTTGTTCGGGCCACATCCTGAATGGGTCGGATCTTGAAAATTGTTAAGATGAAGCACCTGACACCATTGAGCGAAATGCGTGACTTGCCCCGAAATACTTGCCGAACTGAAATCTAAATCCCCATTTCATTCAGCAATCGTGTCCTGTCGGGCGAAAGCGTTCCGTTTTTGAGACGATACCTCTGGTTTGTTACCCACGGACCAAGTTGTGGATTTTCCGCCCACTTAACTGGGACACGACAATCGCCAAACCGTTCACGGTAGGCATTTAGTTGCTCGAACCGAGTCGACCATTCCTCATTGTGACTGTCGGCACGCCAATCAAATCCAATTTCGGAAAGCAGCTTCTCTCTCTCCTGCTGAAGCTTTCCCGATTTGCGCATTGTCCGTTGAGAAGCTACCCACATTCCCAATTGCTTGTTTTCGGGCCACTTGACGGGGACGTTGCAGTCACCGAATTTCTGTTTGTAATCACAGCCATCCCATAGGCCGTGATTTTTTTGCGTGGCTGGCGGGCGATCCCACTCAGGATCGCCCGGATGACTAATCACAAACCAGCTAGGGCGAAGTTGCCCGTCCTCACCCAGCTTTGCAAGCTGATCCCTTCCCATCTCACCGCC
>CAMBQC010000113.1 GCA_945869855.1 Prosthecobacter debontii | reverse complement strand
GAGGCATTGCAGGGCGACCGCTCGAACCGCTTCGTTTTCATCAAGGACTACGAGCTTGAGAACGCCTACGTCCGCATCCCGGTCACCGTCGGAGAGATCAGCGGGGAACGCGCGGAGATCACCGCCGGCCTCCTGCCCGGAGACGAAGTGGTCACGAAAGGTTCCTACTCATTGTCCTTTGCGGGGAAAGGCAGCGTCTCACTCAAGGAAGCGCTCGATGCCGCCCACGGCCACCCGCACAACGAGGATGGAACCGAAATGTCCGCCGAGGAAATCGCCGCAGACGGTGGTCACGACCATGGCCACGATCATGCGGACGGAGGCGGCCCGCTCGTCGTCTTCCTAAGCATCACCTGTGGCGTGCTGTTGTTGCTGCTCATCGCATCGCCCTTCCTTCTCCGCGCCCGTTCCAAAGCCTGAACCGTCATGCTCAACCATCTCATCCGCTTCTCGCTTCAAAACCGCGTTCTCGTCCTCGCGCTGGCGCTGCTTGTCCTGTTGCTGGGCATCCGCACCGGCACCGAGCTTCCCGTCGAAGTCCTGCCGGATATGACCAAGCCCACCGTCACCGTGCTCACGGAAGCCCCCGGACTCGCGCCCGAGGAAGTGGAAATCCTTGTCACCCGCCCGCTCGAAAACGCCCTGTTGGGCATCGGCGGACTCGATCGGCTGCGCTCGAACTCCGACGTCGGCCTCTCCCTGGTCTTCGTGGAGTTCGGCTGGGGAACGGACATTTACCGCGCACGCCAGCTCGTGCAGGAACGCCTCCAGATGGCCGCCGAGTCCATGCCTGCGCAATCGAATCCGGGCATGACCCCCGTTTCCTCGCTGATGGGGGAGATCCTTCTCGTCGGCCTGCGCTCCTCGGACGGAGCCATCGCGCCGATGGACCTGCGCACCTACGCCGAGCTGAACGTCGCCCGCCGTTTGCAGAGCATCCCCGGTGTCGCGGAAGTGCTCGCCATCGGCGGTGGCGTGAAACAAGTCCACGTGGAGCCCGACCCCATGAAAATGCAGGCCGAGGGCGTTTCGTTGGATGAGTTGGAAAAAGCCGTCACCCTCTCCGCAGGCAACGACACCAGCGGCTATCTCCAATCCGGTGCCCGCGAGATCATGGTGCGGAACCTCGCGATGACCGCCGATCCCGCCGACATCGCCGCCTCATCCGTGAAACACACCGGCGACCGCATCGTCACCATTGCCGATGTCGCCACGGTGAAATTCGGTGTCGCCACCATGCGCGGCGATGCGGGAATTTCCTTCGAGAACGACGACCACGAAACCGCAGGCGTGATCCTCAGCATCGATAAGGCTCCCGGCTTCGATACGCTCAAGCTCTCCGCCGCCATCGAGAAAGCGCTCGAAGAACTCCGCCCCAGCCTGCCCGCCGGAGTCGAGGCGGGCATCCTTTTCCGACAGGGCGATTTCATCGAGCACGCCGTCGGAAACCTCAAGGAAGCGATTCTCGATGGAGCCATCATGGTCACCATCATCCTGTTCCTTTTCCTGCTGAACCTCCGCACCACCTTCATCACCCTCACGGCCATCCCGCTGTCCTTCGCGATCACGCTGATCACCTTCAAATGGTTCGGCACCGGCGTGAACAGCATGACCCTCGGCGGCATCGCCGTCGCCATCGGCATGGTGGTGGATGATGCCATCGTGGATGTGGAGAACGTCTTCCGGCGATTGCGGGAAAACGCCGCGCTGCAGCAACCAAGGCCGCGCCTTGAGGTCATCGCATCCGCCTCCAGCGAGGTGCGCTCCAGCATCCTCTACGCCACCATCCTCATCGTGCTGGTATTTGTCCCGCTGCTGGGTCTCGCGGGATTGGAAGGCCGCCTTTTCCAACCCATCGCCATCGCGACCATCGTCAGCATGGGCGCCTCCTTCGTCGTGTCACTTACGGTGATTCCCGTACTTTGCTCCTTTCTCCTGAAACCCAAGGAAGGCAAGGAGCACCGCGACGGCCCGCTCGTCCGGGGGCTGAAATTCATCACGCGCGTGACTTTCCTGAAAGCCGCTTTCAAAGCGCCGCTCGTGGTCGTTGCCGTGGCCGTCATGCTGGTCGTCGCAGCCGGGATGCTCTACCCAAGCATGGGCAAGGAATTCCTGCCGACCTTCAACGAGGGCAGCGCCACCATCTCCTTCGCCAGCGCTCCGGGCACCTCCCTGAAACAATCGAATGAGATCGGCGGCCGCGCGGTCAAACTGCTGTTGGAAATCCCCGAAGTAAAAACCGTCGGACGCCGCGCCGGACGTGCCGAGCGGGACGACCACGTCATGCCGGTCTCCGTCAACGAGTTCGATGTCGAGTTCAACGAAGGCGGCCGTCACCGCGAGGAGGTCTTCGCGGAAATCCGCGACAAGCTCAAGGGTATCCCGGGCACCTTCGTGAATGTCGGCCAGCCCATCGGCCACCGCCTCAGCCACATGCTCAGCGGCGTTTCCGCGAAGATCGCGGTGAAAATCCACGGTCCGGATCTCGATACGCTACGCCGCCTCGGCGCGCAGGTGAAGGAAGCCGGCCAATCCATCCCCGGACTCACCGATGTGAACCTGGAGGCGCAGGTGCCCATCCCGCAGATCCGCATCGAGGTGAACCGCGCCCGCGCGCGGCTTGAAGGGCTGGCGCCCGGCGCAATCAATGAACAAGTTTCGCGATTGTTGGGCGGCTCCATGCTCGGCGAACTCCGCGAGGGCGAGGCCACCGTCGAGCTTATCCTCCGCCTTCCCGAAAGCTGGCGCATCTGGCCGGAAAAGATCGGAGATCTCCTCATCGAAGCACCGAACGGCCGCCATATCCCGCTCTCCCTTGTCGCCGATGTCCACGAGGTAAACGGCCCCAACGTCATCAACCGCGAGAACGGCCAGCGCCGCATCGTGATCGGCGCGAACACCGGCGAGCGCGACCTCGAATCGCTCGTGCAAAACTGGCAGAAAGCCGTCAAGGATACGGTCGAGGTTCCGCAAGGCTACACCCTGCGTTTCGAAGGCGAATACCTCGCCCGCCAGGAAGCCTCGAAGCGCATCCTCATCCTCTTCGGCCTTATTACCGGCGTCATCATCGTCCTGTTGACCGGCTATTTCCGCAGCCTCTCGCTCGCCCTCCAGGTCATGCTCAACCTCCCGCTGGCCCTCGCCGGTGCGCTCGCGTTCACGTGGTGGAAAGTCGACAACATCAGCATCGCCACCCTCGTCGGATTCATCGCCGTCGGCGGCGTCGCGGCGCGCAACGGGATCATGATGATCTCCCATTACCTCCACCTCATGCGCCACGAGGGCGAGGCTTTCGGCATCCCGCTCATCACCCGCGGCACGCAGGAACGTCTTGTGCCCGTGCTGATGACCGCACTCGCGGCGGGCATCGCCCTGATCCCCCTTGTCCTCGCCCCCGGCGAGCCGGGAAAGGAAATCCTCCATCCCGTCGCCGTCGCCATCGTCGGCGGACTCATTTCCTCCACCCTCCTCGACCTCGTGGTCACCCCCGCCGTCTTTTTCCTCATCGGTAGGAAAGCGGCGGAAAAAGCTCTCAGGCTGGACGCTCCGGCCGCCCGATAAAACAAAACAAACAACACGAATATGAAAACCAAACTGACCACCCTCATCCTCGCTCTCAGCGCCGGCCTAGCCCTAGCCCACGAAGGCATCGAACTCGGCCCCAACAAAGGCCGCATCCTCGAATTCAGCACCAACGAAAGCATGCATGGCGAAGTCACCGACAAGGACGGCAAGCTTCACATCGTCCTCCTCGACAAGGACAAGAAACCCGTGAAAGCCGAAGCGCAATCCCTCACCGCCACCGCAGGCACGCGCCAAGCGCCGGTGAAGCTGGAGGTCGCCAAGGATGAGAGCGGCTTCACCATTCCCGTCCCGAAGGAAGGCGAATGGCTCATCATGCAATACAAGGAAACCGAATCCGGCAAAGCCATCACCGCCCGCCTCCATTATGACACAGGCAAATGCGCCCCCTGCGGCAACCCCGAGTGGCGCTGCGCTTGCGGAGAGAAGGAGAAAAAATGATCCGTGGCTGGGACTTGCAGTCCCAGTTTGTCGGAGGGACATCCTGTCTCTCCTGAATTGTGGAGGAAACCGTGGAGGAAACGGCGGAAACGCAGCCACCGCAGGAAGAGCCTGCATCCTGAGTCCCGGCAGGGACGACCCTGGACTGGGGGTAATCGCGCCGCATGATGCCAATGCCGTCCGGCTCGCAGCAGGGCTGCATGGCCGAAAGCGGCAGCAGGCAGCCGCAGTCCAAGTGCATCCCCCGCCATCTCCCCCACCTCCCCGCCGCCACCGCAGGAAGAGCCTGCGTTCTGAGTCCCGGCAGGGACGGCCCGAAAGTAGCCGGGGGTGCAGCAACGCGAAACCCCCGGATTCGTCATTCCCATGATTCGCGCCCCGGAGGGTCGCCGGAAACCCGCTCACCAAAGATACCGCTCGTCATACCCCTCACCGCTTTTTTTCAATATCGCCAGATGCTCCTCCTGGAATGTCCGGGTGCGATGATGCTCTTCCTGCCCCAACACATATCCCCGAACCGCTTCCAACCCGGAGGCGCTCACCGAAAACACCCCGTATCCATCCTGCCACGCGAATGCTGTCCGGTTCAGTTCCCCTTTGATCCACTT
>CAMBQC010000112.1 GCA_945869855.1 Prosthecobacter debontii | reverse complement strand
CAAGTCAATCCCTCTGACTCCGCTCAGGGCGCTTTTCCGGATTGCCCGGCGGGCTCTTGGGCCGATCCGCGCCGTCTATCACGCCGTTTCCGTCGGTATCCATCCGACTGAAGATCTGACGCCGTTTTTCTGCCGGCAACTTGCTGATGAATTCGCCCTTGCTAAATTCCTCCAAGTTCACGCTCCCGTTTTTATCCACATCCAATTTCCGGAAATCATCCCTTGCGCGGCGCTCCGCCTGTTGCCGCAACATGCGGATTTCCTCGCGACTGATCAAACTGTCATCATCGCGATCCAGCCGCTCGAATAAGGCATTGCGCTGCTCCTCGGACAACTGTTCGATGCGAGGGGAGGCGAAAAACTCGCTTTTCGAAATATTCCCGTCGCCATCCCTGTCCATTCGTTTGAACAATTCCTCCTTCCCCACTAATTGCCGTCGCCCGTCGCCTTCACGCGGCAGTATCTGATCCTGCGGCCCACGCACGACTTGACCGGTTACCAGAGAGGAAAGAATCCCCGCCATCATTCCTGCCGCGAGTGTTGTTTTCATTGAAAGTTTCGCATTTAAAGTTATCGGTATCGTTATAAAAACGTGCTTAGCTTTCTTAACCCTAACGCGAGCAAAAAGTTCCCGGTTTTTTACTCTTAGCCCAGAAAAGTTTTCCACCCATGCATATCAGCGACATCCTCAGCGCCTCCAAGCCATCCCTTTCCTTTGAGTTTTTCCCGCCGCGCGCGCAGTCCGCTTGGGAAGAGCTTTACGAAACGATCAGAGACCTCGAGACCCTTTCACCTACCTTCGTCTCGGTCACCTACGGAGCCGGCGGCTCCACCCGCGAGCTAACCCACGACCTTGTACTCCGCATCCGCCAGACCACGAACATCCCGCCCGTGCCGCACCTCACCTGCGTCGGCCACACGCGGGATGAGATCGATGCGATCCTCACTCGCTACGCGGAGGCGGGGGTCGCCAACATCCTCGCCCTGCGCGGCGACCCGCCCAAAGACCAGCCGAATTACGATTGGTCACAAGGGCATTTCCGCTACGCCGCGGACCTCGTGAGCCACATCCGTGCATTCAAAGGGCACCCCGACCCGCGCGGCTTCGGAATCGGTGTTGCGGGGTTTCCGGAAGGCCACCCTGCCACGCCGAACCGCGTCGCGGAAATGGACAACCTCAAGGCCAAGATCGACGCGGGGGCCGACTACATCTGCACCCAGCTGTTCTTCGACAACCACGATTTCCTCGACTTCCGCGACCGCTGCTCGCTGGCGGGGATCGATGTCCCAATCATCGCCGGCATCATGCCCGTCACCTCGCTCTCAAGTATGCAACGGATGGCAGAGCTCGCCGCTGGCGCGCGCTACCCGGCGAAGCTGCTCAAGACCCTTGACCGCGCCGCCACGAAAAATGACCCCGAAGCCGTGGAGCGGGCGGGCATCCACTACGCCGCCCAGCAAGCCGCCGAGCTCCTCGACAACAATGTGGCCGGCATCCATTTCTACACACTCAACAAATCCCACACCACCCGCCAGATCTACGCCTCGCTGGGACTGTGAATACAAGGAGGGGCTGCCTTCGGCCGCTCCTTGGAGCTACTCTACACCTTGAAAAGCCCGCCGCGTTTCCCACCGAGTAGGGCGGCGCCCATGATGGCGACGGAGAGGAAAACCATCGCCCACACGCCCAGCGCGGCGGCCAGTTCGGTGCCGTTTCCAAGCGTGCTGAGGAGGGTGTAGATCGCTTTCGTGATCGGGTAATGCTGTGCCTGCTGGGCAAGGATCAGGCTATCGCTCACCTCCAGCATGGCGAAGGCGAAGCCGAGGATCGCCCCTGCGGCGAGGTTCGCGCCGATCAGCGGGATCGCGATCCGCCGCATCATCCGCAGCGGACTCGCGCCCAGCGAGCGGGCGGCTTCCTCCAGAGCAGGGTTGCTCTGCTGCAAGCCCGCCACCGCCGCCCGCACCACGTAGGGCAGACGCCGGATGCCATACGCCAGCACCAGCAGGAAAAACGGATTCCCGCCCGCGCCGATGAGGAAATGGAACGGTTTCCCCTCCTGCGAGAGCGCCAGATACCCGAAGGCCATCACCAGCCCCGGCACCGCCAGCGGCATCATCACCAACGCATCGAGCCAAGCCCGCAGTTTCAGATCCGACCTCACCACCACCCACGCCACGCCCACACCGATGATGACCGCCAGCAAGGTCGCTGTGCCCGCATACATCAGGCTGTTTTGGATGGAAGGCACCACCAGCCCGTTGCCAAGCGCCTCGATGTAATGCCGCATCGTCAGTTCATCCGGGATGACCGTGCCATACCATCTCTCCGCCAGCGAAAGTAGCACCACCCCGGCGTGCGGGATGGATGCGATCACGAAAACGCCGAGGAAAAACGCCGCACACGCCAGCCCTTTCCAGCCGCCGATTTTCTGTCCGTCGCTACGCCCCTTCGGCCTAGGCGCAGTGCCCAGCGGCGCGCGGCCCATCACTAGCTTCGCCAGCGCAAATACCGCCGCCGCGATCACCATTAGGATAGCCGTCAACGCGTAAGGCACCGGGTTTTTCTCCAGTCCCTTGATCCCGTCGAAAATCTGCACTGGCGCGATTCGCGCGTAATCGAACACCAGCGGCACGCCCAACTCCGTGAACGACCAGATGAAAACCAACGAGCTCCCCGCAAACACCCCCGGCATAGCCAGCGGCAGGGTGATCCGGAAAAAACGTTTCCACGGCGGACAACCGAGATTCTCCGCCGCCTGCTCCATCGCCGGATCGAGATTCGCCAGCGCGGCGGCGATGTTCATGTAGAGGATGGGGTAAAGGTGAAGCGCGTTCATCACCACGATCCCGAGGAAACGACCCTCCGCCAGCCAATCGAATGGCGTGGCCGCGTTCATCATTCCAAGATCGATGAGCAAGGCATTGAATGCGCCGTTCACGCCGAGCATCTGCTTAATCCCCACCGCACCCACGAAAGGCGGTAAAATCATCGGTGCGAGCACGAGAATCCCGAGAAACTTTTTTCCCACGAAATCAAATCGGTGCGCGACCAGCGCCAACGGAAATGCGATCAGCAGAGTCAACAGCGTGCTGACCACCCCCATCATCAGGGCGTTCCAAAGCCCCTCGCGGTAGATCGGATTCGAGAAGACCGACCCGATGAAATCCAGCGTCCAAATCGTTTCCCCGTCCGCACTCGTCGCCTCGAACGCCTGCCTCACCACCATCCATGCCG
This sequence comes from Prosthecobacter debontii, assembly GCA_945869855.1. Lineage (GTDB taxonomy): Bacteria > Verrucomicrobiota > Verrucomicrobiia > Verrucomicrobiales > Akkermansiaceae > Luteolibacter. The sequence goes on along the minus strand of CAMBQC010000112.1, from coordinate 1,429 downwards.
GATACAGGAAAAACACCGCAAACAGCGCAATCACCGCCAGGCTGATCCCCCACGCCAATTTCCGATTTATCATGGCCGCGCCCCTTTCGTTTCGGCGATGCGCCGCGCCTCCCTGTAGTTCGCGCGGAACCACTCGCCCAGTTCCTTCATCCGCGCCGCCTGCACCATGGTGTCCTTGCTGTCCAAGCCCGCATCACCCTGCCCGGCGATGGCATACGTGACTTTCGAAACATCCTGGAAAACCACCAGCGCGTCTTCCGGCATGCCCGCCGCGATGATCGCCTCCCACGCCGCTTTCATCTCCTCATGAGAGTCGATGCACATCACTTTCACCAAGGTTCGGAGCGTGTTGAAAACCTGGCCGGTAAGCGCGCGGTCGTAGGTGAAATTCCCCTCGTCCTCGTAGGGGTTCACGCCAGGCATGGTGGTCAGCGCGAGAATTTCCGCCTCATACATGTCGCGGCGGATCGGCGTGCGGTGCAGCGCGCGATCCTCCGGGCCGCCCTCGGTGCCGGGTTTCTGGAACCACAACCGCTGCGCTTCCCGCGTCAGGCAAAATTTTATGAACTCCTGCGCAAGCGCCATGTTCGGAGCTCCTTTCAATACGGCGATGGGATCAGAGCTCAGAGTCGTCCCAACCTTCGGCGCGATCCAGACCACGCGCGGTTTCCCTTCGCTTGTGATCAGATCCGCCGCGTAGCTGCGCCCGTAGAAATCGATGCACATCCCCGCCGCCGCATTCCCCTGCCCTACATCGTGCGGGATCTTCGAGGCGCTATCTGTGAAATACCGTGCGTTCGCACCCATCCGCTGGATCAACCGAATTCCTTCCTCCCACCCAGCAGCAAGCTTCTGGTCTCTGGATTCTAGTGTCTGATCTCTCAAAGCTCTTTGCATCTCCCCCTGCACCAGTAGCTCGAAGGTGCGCGCGACCGAGCCGCTCTTCGTCGGATCCGCCAAGGCCAGGCTCCCCGCATACGCCGGCTCGCCGAGATCCTTCCACTCATCCGGCGCGGCGATGCCCAACCGCTGGATGAAATCCGGATTATAGCAAATCCCGAACTGCGACATGCACGTCCCCACCCAATCCTTCTCCGCCGCGATGTAGCGCTCGCCCGTAAACGTTTTCGGAATCACCCCTCCCTCGCCGAACAACTCCGGCATGTCATCGAAAACATCCAGCTTCGCCAGCCGTCCCGCCTTCGCCTGCCCCGCGAAATCCGGCTCCCCGCCGCCGAAAAACAGATCCACCCCGATCCCGTCGCGCCCCGTTTCCTCCGCCGCCTTGAACCCCGCGTCGATCACCATCCGGATCTCGGATGTCCCTCCCGGCGTCCGCCAATCGACATACACCGAGCGCCCCGTCTTACCGCGCCACCACGCGGCGAAGGCTTCCCCGAACTCTTTCCGAATCGACTCGTTGTGAGGG
>CAMBQC010000111.1 GCA_945869855.1 Prosthecobacter debontii | reverse complement strand
AACAGCTCGGTAAGCGAGCCGTGGGGGGCTTTCGCGATGAGTTCGGCGGGGGTGCCATCCTCGACGATGCGACCGCGATCCACGATGATCGCGCGGGTGCAGGATGCCTCCACCTCCTCAAGGATGTGGGTAGAAAACAGGATCGCCTTGGTCTCGCCGAGGCGCTTGATGAGCTGGCGGACTTCGTATTTCTGGTTGGGATCAAGACCGTCGGTGGGCTCATCGAGGATCAGCACCTCGGGATCATGCAGCAACGCCTGCGCAAGGCAGGTGCGGTGGCGGTAGCCTTTGGAAAGGGTGTCGATAGACTGGTGGGCGACGGATCCGAGGAAACAGGTTTCGATGGAGCGCTCGACCGCTTCCTTTTTCGCGGAGCCGGACAGCTTGCGGATCTCGGCGCAGAATTTCAGGAAACCGATCACGGTCATGTCATTATAAAGCGGAGCGGATTCTGGCAGGTAGCCGATCTTCTTCTTCGCCTCGGTAGGGTCGGCGGTGATGGAGATTCCGCAGATTCGCGCCTCGCCGGAGCTGGGCGGGATGAAACCCGTGACCATGCGCATCGTGGTGGATTTCCCCGCGCCGTTCGGCCCCAGGAAACCGAGAACTTCACCTTTTTGCACCGTGAACGAGAGTTCATCGACGGCGACCTTACTTCCGAAATGTTTGCTGAGTTTTACGACTTCAATCATGGGTGAGAATGGGAGTTCCAGTAAAGGGAGGGTTTATTTAAGGCTGACGCACATTTTGCGACACCCGCTTCGGTTTTTGTTTGGAAAATTTTCGGAAAAATTTATGATGGCCGGTTAGAGGATTTCCGCGATCTGCACGGCGTTGAGCGCCGCTCCTTTGCGTACCTGGTCACCAACGACCCAGATATCAAGGGCGTTTTCGAGGACGATGTTCTTGCGGATGCGTCCGACGAGACAATCGTCTTTGCCCGTGGTGTCAAGCGGCACCGGAAAAAGTTTGTTCGCCGGATCATCCACGACGCAGATGCCAGGTTTGCCGTCGTAGGCCGCGCGGGCTGCCTCCACCGAAGGCTCCTTGGAAAACTGCGCGGTGATCGAGACCGAGTGCGATCGATAGACCGGCACGCGGACACAGGTGCAGGAAACTTTCAGAGTAGGATGGCCAAGGATTTTCCGCCCCTCGTTGAGCATCTTCATCTCCTCCTTGGTGTAGCCGTTGTCGGTGAACGAATCCACCTGCGGGATCACGTTGAAAGCGATCTGGCGCGGGTAGACTTTCGGCGTGAAATCCCGCCCGTCCGCGATGGCCTGGATTTGCTCCTCCAGCTCCACGATCCCCTGCGCGCCGGATCCGGAAACCGCCTGGTAGCTTGACGCGATCACCGACTCCAGTCCGAATTTCTCGTGCAACGGAGCCAGCGCCATCAGGGAAATGATCGTCGTACAGTTCGGGTTCGCGATGATCCCTTTCGGCCTGTCCTTCGCGGCCTCGGGATTGATTTCCGGCACGACCAGCGGCACGCACTCATCCATGCGGAACGCCGAAGAATTATCAATCACCACCGCGCCCGCCGCCGCGGCCGATGGCGCAAACTCCAGCGAGATCCCGCCACCTGCACTGAACAGCGCGATATCTATGCCCGCGAAGGAATCATGCGTGAGTTCCTTCACCACGATGTCTTCGCCGCGAAATTTCATCGTCTTCCCTGCCGAGCGGGCGGAGGCCAACAGCGTCACCTTGCCCAAAGGAAAATTCCGCTGCTCCAGGCAAAGGAGCATCTCCACGCCGACGGCACCCGTCGCCCCGACAATCGCTACATGAGGGTTGTTCATTTCAAGAACCCGACCGAACGCCGGGGTGCGGAAGATATCCACAACGTCTTACCATGCAATCCTTAAGAGTAGCCGTAAAAGCCCGGTTTTGTCCGGTTGATCCGTATTCATCACTTACATCCATCGATCAACGCCCGTGCGGAAAACCAAAAAAACTACCTACTCCACCGACCCTCCGCCATTTTCATCGCGGGCGTATGGATTTTCCACAACCTTTACAGTAAGTTCCTTAACATTGAACCAGGAAAGCCTGTTCGTTCTCGGGACTCAGTTTCCGGCCTTCCTCTCGCCACCACAGTTTCCGGTCGATGGGGATGTGCAGGAACGCCAGCATGACCAAGCCTGCGCCCACGATCCTCAACAAAATCTCGAGCGCCGCATTCATACATTCCCGATCAGGGAAATCCTTTTCCAGCACCGTAACTCGCCAGTATCGCGCAGGTTTGCAGGCACCTTCCTCCCGGAATGCTGCGTTTCCTCTTCATTGAAGGTTGAGATTTGAATTTTGAATTTTAGAAAAGGGGGTGCCGCCTCCCTGTAAGCCGGATTCTGTCCACCCCGGTTTTACCCGGAGCTGAACGGTCATTTCTCTCAACCCGGCTTGCGCCGGGTGCCCCGCTTGCGCGGAGTGCGACTAATACCCGGGAGTTGGCGGGCGGGCAGCCCTTTCCCTGTTATGTCTTGCACCACGCGAGGTTTGCCGTGCCGTCCGGTTACCCGGATTCGCGGTGGGCTCTTACTCCACCATTTCACCCTTACCTGTGCCTTGCGGCCATCGGCGGTATCTTTCTGCTGCACTGTCTGTCCGGGTTCCTCTCGTCACCCGTCCCCCACTTTCATGAGGCGCGTTGCCCTCCGGTGTCCGGACTTTCCTCAACGCGAGCTTGCGCCGCGTTGCGACCGCCCGGGAGACGGCTTACTACTAAAGGCTGAAAATCTGAAAGCTGAAAAGCTGAAAAGCTTGAAAGAAGCATATAATCCCATTTCAGCGTTTCAGATTTCAGATTTCAGCGTTTACACCCAAAACACGTCCACGAAGAACCACCCGATCATCATCACGCCGATGACGATTTTGAAAGCCATGCCCGCCACAGTGCCGATCACGCTACCGACTCCGGACACAACGGAATCGCGGTTGTCCTTTTTCGCAAACGCCTTTTCAAAGCCGAAAGCCCCAATCAGCGGCCCCAGGATCAGGCCAAAGGGCAGAAAAAACAGCCCCGCAATGCCACCCACCAGCGCGCCAATCACGCCCCACTTGCTACCGCCGAACCATTTTGCGCCCAACGAGCCGCTGATGATTTCAAAGGCCTGCGCGATGGCCATCAGCAACACGAGGATCGCAAAACCCCACCACGCGATCCCCGCACCCGGTCCGACCATCAGCCGGTAGGCGATCGCTCCCGCGATGATGAATAGATGCCCGGGCAGCACCGGGAGCACACAACCCGCCAGCCCCACGACGAACAGCAAGCCCGTCACGATCCAAGCCCCGTTGCCTTCCATGAAATCAAACATGAGGCGAATGTATCCGATTCCAGCCATCCACCCAATGAAATTCCGAATCGTCATGCCCGAGCTTGAATCCCGCACTCCACCCCATACTATCCGCGCCATGCGCAAGCTCGTTCTCTTATTCCTCGCCTTCGTCACTGGCATCCAAGCCCAGGAAGCGCACATCGCCGTCGAGGCGTATTCCGGGAAAGTCCTCTCTGCCGAAAACTCCACGGTGAAACGCCCGGTCGCCTCCCTCACGAAAATGGCCACCGCCATCGTCGCGGTCGATTGGGCCAACGCCACCGAGACGGACATCGCCACACACCTGATCCGCGTGCCGGACATCGTCCTCCAGCTTCCCACGCCTAGTAACTTGAAACTTGCGCCCGGCGACACGCTCACTCTCCGCGACGCGCTCTATGCGGCGCTTCTTTCCTCGGATAATGTCGCGGCGCTCAGCATCGCCCACCATGTCGGCGGACAGATTCTCGCCCGCCGCGGCAAGGGTGGTGATCCTGTGGTCACCTTCGTTGCGGAGATGAACAAACTCTCGAAAGCGATCTACGCGAAGAACACCCTTTTCGTCAATACCCACGGCCTTGAGAACGGTCCGAAGCCCGGCTACTCGACCGCCGCCGACATGGCACGTTTCGCGATCCACGCGATGCGCCGCAACGCGATCACTTTCATCACCCGCCAGAAAACCCGTCAGGTTTCCGTCACCGGCCCCGCCGGAAAGCGTGCCTACATGCTCACCAACTCGAACGAACTCATCGGTGAGCAAGGGATCCTTGGCGTGAAAACCGGCACCACCAACGCCGCCGGCCCCTGCCTCGCCACCTGCATGGATTGCGATCCCGTCGTCCGCACGAAACCCGATGGCTCCAAGGGCGTCACCCCGCGCCGCCTCATCGTCGTGGTGCTCAATAGCCCCGACCGTTTCAACCGCACCCGCCAGCTCATCAAGTCCGGCTGGGCGTTCTATGACCCATGGCTCGCCGCCGGCGCCCCCGTCAAAGATCCCAAACGCGAAATCCTATCTACCCCGCCACCGGTTAAATAGGATTCTCTTCATTGTGAGTTGAAATTTGAAATTTGAAATTTATGCGCATCGGAATCCTCAACAGCGGCGGCGATTGCCCCGGACTTAACGCGGTGATCCATGGTGTCGTTGGCGCGGCACACCAGCTCGGCTGGGAAGTGATCGGTTTCCGCGACGGCTTCGAGGGGCTGCTGCCGCCTGGTGATTTCCGTTTCCTGACACCCACCGACACCATCGGCATCCTCAAGCTCGGCGGCACGATCCTTGGCTGCACGAACAAGGGCCACTTCGCCGCCAAGGTCGGCACAGGCGATGTCGCGGAGGTGCCCAAGGAAATCATAGCCCGCGCGAAGGACACAATGGATCGGCTGGAAATCGGCGCGCTCGTCGTAGTGGGCGGCGATGGTTCGCTGACCACCGCTCTCCAGCTTTACCGCG
>CAMBQC010000110.1 GCA_945869855.1 Prosthecobacter debontii | reverse complement strand
CTGCGCCAGTTCGCGCTGGAAGTAGGGAAGGACAATGTCTGTTTCATCCACGTCACCCTGCTGCCTTACATCAAGGCCGCCGGCGAGGCGAAGACCAAGCCCACCCAGCAATCCGTCGCGAAACTCCGCGAGCTAGGCATCCAGCCGGACATCATCATCTGCCGTACCGAGACCGACCTCGACGAGGACAACCGCAAGAAGATCGCGATGTTCTGCAACGTCGAGAAAAAGAACGTCGTCGCCTTCCGCGATGTCGCCCACACCATTTACGAATGCCCGCTTGACCTCCGCCGCGACAAGATCGACCGCCTAGTGGTCGATAAAATCGGACTCGGCCACACACCTTCACCGAAGCTGGATGAGTGGGAATATTTCGTTCAACACGTGATCCATCCCAAGCATCAGGTCACCATCGCCGTCGCCGGGAAATACATCGAGCTTCAGGACGCTTACAAATCCATCTACGAATCACTGATCCACGCCGGTGCGCATCACGATACGAAAGTGCAGATCGTCCGCGTCGAGGCGGAGGCGATCGAAGATCACGGCGCGAAGGCGGTCATCGGCGACGTCGATGGCATCCTAGTCCCCGGCGGCTTCGGCGACCGCGGCATCGAAGGGAAAATCCTCGCCGCGAAGTATGCCCGCGAGAACAGCATTCCCTATTTCGGCATCTGCCTCGGTATGCAGATCGCCACTATCGAATACGCCCGCAACAAATGCGGACTCACGGGCGCGAACTCCACCGAGTTCGACAAGGCCACGCCCCATCCTGTCATCTGCCTTCAGGAAGAGCAGAAAGGCATCGAGGACATGGGCGCGACGATGCGCCTCGGCTCCTGCGAATCCATCCTCTTCGCTGGCACCAAGGCCGCCGACCTCTATGGTAATGTGGATCGCATCCACGAGCGCCACCGCCATCGCTACGAAGTGAACTCCGATTACCAGGACAAGCTCCAGGAATGCGGCCTCGTGATCTCCTCCGTCTCCGCCAAGGAAGGCCTCGTGGAAATTGTTGAGCTCGCCGACCACCCCTTCTACCTCGGCGCGCAGTTCCACCCGGAGTTCCTATCCAAACCGAATCATCCCCACCCGCTTTTCTCCGGTTTCGTCGCCGCCGCGCTCGCAAAAGCCATCGCCGAGGAAAGCACCTGATCGGACGCCTCGGAAAATCACATCACCCCAGCCGCTCCACCAACCCCGCGCATCTTTCGCCGGGCATCACGCTGAGCTCCATCTGGTTCATCACGTAAGCGAACGAAATCCCGCTCACCGGATCGCTGAAGCCGTGGCTGCCCCCTGCGCCCGGATGACCGAAAGCCGCCAGCGATTCCCCGTAAACCTTGCGCTTCTTATCCCCCACCTCATCCACCGGATCTTTCTGAAAACCACAAGTGAAGGCGGTTTCTCGTAAAAGAACCTTATCATCCCCGCTGATCCGCAAGCCTGCGAGCGCGCGCCTTACCTTATCGGAAAAGGGCCCGTCCATCGCGCCGATGGCGAACTGATAGAACTTCGCCAAGCCCCGCGCCGTCCCCACCCCACCCATCGCAGGCAAGCCGGCCGCCCATGCCTTCGGCTCGTTCATCTCGGCAATGGCATGCAAGCCCCTCGGCGAGGAAAACGCCCGCCGCGTGAGGCTTTCCTGCGTGTTGAACGCAGCATAGAAACCCTCCTCGTAAACCGAAGGCTTCGCCCGGCCGGGAATCAGTTTCGCGACCCTGCCCCACTCGCTTTCCGGAAGGCCGATCCAGAAATCGATCCCAGCCGGCTTCGCAATAACCTCGTTCCAGACCTCCCCAAGACTCCTGCCAACAAGCCGCCTCACACACTCATCTAACAGAAATCCAAATGTCCGCGGATGATAGCCATGTCCTTCGCCTGGCTTCCACTCGGGCTTCTGCCTCTCGAACTCCGCGATCACCGCGCGGTGATCGAACACATCCGCCACCCGATCCAGCGCCGCTAGGCCGCATTGATGCGAGAGCAACTCCGCGAAGCTCGCCTCGGGCAGCGGAAAATTCCGCCAGACTTCACCGACCGCCGTCTCCTCATCCAGACCTTTCCCGGAAAGGACATGCAGCAAGGTCGCAGCGGACGGCCCTTTTGTAGCGGAGTAAACGGGCACCAATGTCCCCGCGCTCCATTTCCGGATCTTCTCCCGCTCACACCAACCATCCGAGAGCACGATCATTTCCTCGCCATCTTTCCAAACGCTCACCGAAGCGCCGACCTCGCCGCGATGCGAAAAATTCTCCCGGAAAAAATCCTCAAGCCCGTCCATCACACCAACCCTTCATGAATCCACTTGGCCGCATCCTTCGCAAAGTAGGTCAGGATCATGTCCGCCCCCGCCCGCTTGATACCCAGTAAACTCTCCATAACCACCGCTTTCTCATCGAGCCAGTCGCCCGCACAAGCGCTCTTGATCATCAGATACTCGCCGCTCACCTGATAGGCCGCGACAGGCAAAGTGGTTTCGTCGCGCACTCTCGCAATCACATCCAGATACGGCCCGGCGGGTTTCACCATGACGATGTCCGCCCCCTCCTCCTCGTCCATCAGCAACTCACGAATGGCCTCGCGCACATTCCCCGGATCCATCTGGTAGGTTTTCTTGTCGCCCTCCTTCGGCGCGGAATCCAACGCCCCCCGGAACGGCCCGTAGAACGCCGACGCGTATTTCACCGTGTAGGCGAGGATGCCGGTCTCCGTGAAACCCGCGTCATCCAGCGCCTCACGGATCGCGCCGATGCGTCCGTCCATCATGTCGGAAGGCGCAACGATATCCGCCCCCGCCCGCGCATGGCAAAGTGCTTGGCGACACAACACTTCCACGGTCTCGTCGTTGAGAATTTTCAATTCACCGTTCTTGTCACGCACCACTAGGCCGTCGTGTCCGTCGGAGTTATAGGGATCGAGCGCGACATCCGTGATCACGCAGATCCTCGGACAAGCCTCCTTGATCGCGCGGATCGCCTTTGGCACCAGCCCCGCATCGTTCGCGCACTCAGCGGCATCCTCGCTTTTCAGCGCATCATCGATCTTCGGGAAAAGAACCACGGCGCGGATCCCTATTTCATAGGCCGATTTCACCTCTTTCAACAAGCCCGCCATCGACCAGCGGGTGCAACCCGGCATCGAGGCGATCGCCACATCCTCGGAATCCTCATGGAAAAATACCGGCAGGATCAGATCCTCCACCGCCAGACGGTTCTCCCTCACCAGCCCGCGTATTGCCGCGCTGCACCTGTTCCTCCTACCCCGGATCATCATTTCCATGCGGGGATGATAAGACCCCTTCGGGAAAAACGGAACAGGTAAATGGGGGGGCTAACCCATGAAGAATTCACCGCAGAGGCGCAGAGGACGGGGAGGGACGCTGAGCCAGCACGATGGAAGCATTATGAAATCCTGAAAAACCACATACCCAAGCTCTGCGACCCTTTGCGACCTCTGCGCCTCTGCGGTGAAAACTTATATCCGTTACGGCGAATGTTTCACCGCCACCGCATTCGCCGCCGCATATTCCTTCGCATGGCTCAGGCTCACCTGCACCTCCGCGATCCCCTCCGCGGCTAGGAAATCCGCCGCCCTGCCTATAAAAACCATCTTCGGCGCGCCGGACTCCGCTCGTTCCACCTCCATATCCAGCCACCCCGCCTGAGCACCGATCCCTGTTCCAAGCGCTTTCGAGACAGCTTCTTTCGCTGCGAACCGAGCCGCAAAATAGAGCGCAGGCCGTTTCTGTTTCGAGCAATACTCCTGTTCACGCTTTGTAAATAGACGATCAAGAAACGCGTCCCCGAGATTGGCGATCGCAGCCTCGATGCGCCCCACCTCCACAACATCAATACCGATCCCGTAGATCATCATGCGCCGTATCCTTTCATCCCCAACGCCATTTCAGATACCGCTTGTCGCATACCTACAGTGATTGCGCGGGAAACAATGCTGTGCCCGATGTTCAACTCTGCGAGGAAAGGGACTTTCAAGATATCTGGTAGGTTCCGGTAGTTAATACCATGGCCGGCGTTCACCTGCAGTCCCAGCGATTTCCCCAGCTCCGCCGCCGCGACCAGTCGCGCCAGTTCCTCGGTAGGATCGGCCGCGTTCGCGAAAGCACCCGTGTGAAGCTCGATCATCTCCGCGCCCGAATGAGCCGCCTCCTCCACATCCACCAAGATCGGGTCGATGAACAGGCTCACTTTGATCCCCGCGCCTTTGAGCCGTTTCACCGCCTCCATGACTGTCCCGGAAAGAGCGCACACCGCCAAGCCACCTTCGGTTGTCACCTCCTCACGCGTCTCCGGCACTAGGCACGCGAACTCAGGCTTCAGCCGAAACGCCAGATCCATCATTTCCTCCGTGATCCCCAGCTCTAGGTTCAGAGGCAGGTCGCACTCCGCTTTCACCCGGAACACATCCGCATCCTGCATGTGCCGCCTGTCACCTCGCACATGCACCGTGATCGAATCCGCCCCACCCGCCTTCGCCTCCAGCGCCGCCGCCACCACGCACGGCTCGGCGTTCGGCGAATCAGGCAAAAGCGCATACCGCGCCTGCCGCAGCGTCGCCACGTGGTCGATGTTCACTCCCAGCAAAAGCCCCATGCCGCAAACTAGTCCCCACCACATTACTCCGCAATCACGGATTGGGCTTGGGGACTTGGCCAAAAACAAACGCGCATTTAGATGAGATTTCCGACGAAGTCCTTGGACTGCGGCAGCCTGCTGCCGCTTTCCGCCATGCAGCCTGCTGCGCGCGGGGCTAGCAGGGGTTTCATCGGGCTTTTCCCGTGCTCATGCCGTCGGCCTCGCAGCAGGGCTGCATTGGCCATAGCTACAGCAGGCTGTAGCAGTCCA
>CAMBQC010000109.1 GCA_945869855.1 Prosthecobacter debontii | reverse complement strand
GGAGGTGGTGAACCGCGCCCCGGTGAGCTGCTCGCAGAGGTTGTAAACTTTTTCCCGCTCCGTAAAAGTGTAGAGGAAAACTGTCATCGCACCGACGTCCATCGCGCAGACGCCCACGCCGAGCATGTGGGCGGAGATCCGGGCGAGTTCGCAGCAGAGAACCCGCAAAGCCTGTCCACGCGGCGGCAATTCCCAGCCCATCAACTTTTCGACGGCGCAGGCATAGGCGACATTGTTCGCAAGCGGGGCGAGGTAATCGAGCCGGTCCGTGTAAGGCACGAACTGGTTGTAGTGCATGTTCTCGGCGATTTTCTCATCGCCGCGGTGCAAGAAACCGACATCCGGATCAGCGGAATGGATAACTTCGCCATCGAGTTCGAGGATCAAGCGCAGCACTCCGTGAGTCGCCGGGTGGGAAGGTCCCATGTTCAGGGTCATCCGCTCTCCGACGAGGTCGTCCGCCTCTTCGTGGTATTTTTCCTTGTAGGACTCAACGGCTTTCGCGGTGCGCCCCAAAGTATCCGGGGACTCGTATTCGGTGGAAATGCTCATACTGGCTACGGCGGAAATAAGCACCCAAAGCGCCCATGATCGCAAGGGCTTTATCACGTTTTTTCCGGCACATGAATTTCCCGAAGTGCTGGCGAAACAACTCTGAGTGTTCAAGCGGCGCGCTCAGATCCGGGAACTTAGACTGAGTAAAAAAGCAATTTAGCGGGCTCGCTTCACTTCTTAGGCATAAAGTAATCTTCGATATCCATCGGGGGTTGCAAATCCTCTTTGAGCACACTTTCCACGGAAGGGATTTTCATATCGCTTTCGAGAAGTGCGATGGCCTCTGCCACACCAAACAGGGGAAATCGGTCGCGCGTGCGCTGCCATTGGCTGCTGAGGGTTTCATAGGCTGCCGGACGGGATGGAAAGGTGGAATCGATCAGCGCAAGGATAGATCGGGAGCGATCTTCATGATATTTCAAGGTGTAGGAAAGGCCGTAAAAAGTCGGCGGTAACTTTCCCCCCTCGGACTCGATTTCAATGATTAATTCAAGCGCATCCTTTTCCCTGCCCGGCACACGGGCCAGCGAGTATAGCGCAAATCGTTTCGAAAAAGAGAGCGAGCCCGGCGTATCGGCCGCTGCCATGTAGGCCTCATACGCTTTCTCGTAGGCCTCACCCGGATTTCCGAACGCTGCGATTTTATTGGGATCGGAAAGCAGGGTTCCTAGCCGGTGTTTCAGGATCGGATCGTCGGGGTTGTTGCGGATGCCGCGCTCAAGAAACTCGCGCCCGCGGAGGATGGACGCCCGCCAGTTCGCCTTGCGCCGCAGCGGAGGGAGTTCGGATTCGTAGAGAAAATGCGAGGCCGCGTTGTATGCCTGGTGCCAGCTCCCGGTGTCCCAGTAATAGCGGGTGCGCGGCGCAAGATCGACGATCATCTCGAAGGTATCCCCCACCTCGCCCCAGCGCTGCTCGGTGAAAAAGGTAAACGCACGGAGATTCAGGAATGTCGCCACCAAAGTCCGCAGTCCGCCCAGTGAAACCGCGGAAAAAGTCTGCCCGATTTTCTCGCCGGTGCGTTGTTCCAACTTCGGTGGCAGCAAACCTGCCTGATGAAGATCATCCGTGATTTGCCGTTCAAAAGGCATGCGCAGCCCTCCCGCCGCGAGGATCGCGAGGCCGAGGACGGCGTATCGTTTCCCTTGGGTCATCGGTTCAGAATTCCTTTTTCGCGAAAATCAACCACGAAGCAATGGTGTAGAAAACCGCATAAAAAAGCGCCATCAGCGTAAGCTTGCCAACGATCACCCACGGCAGGAACTGCCCCTCGATCACAGCGTCGATCACGTTGAAAAGCTGGAAATCCGGCATCACAAGAGCCACTAGCAATGTGATAATTTTCGCGAAGAAGCCATCGCTCATACCTGCTTCCTGGCTAAGGAAAGCCGCCCGCGCGTCGGCCTGGAAGTGACCGATGAAATAAATCAGGAACGCGATGATGGTCGTGAACAGCGTGCTTGTCGAAAAGGTAGAGATTAACAGCGCCAGCGAGGCGATGATCGAGGCACGGAGGAAAACCGCAAACACGGCTCCATGCAGTGAGGCGCTGGGGCCCTGTGCGAGGATATCTTTTTTCAAAGACTCCATCTCCCCCGCCGTCCAGCCGTTCGCTTGCGCGAAGGCCATCTGATCTGACAGAACCATATCAGTCCGGATATGCAGGATACCTGTCATCAGCACGTCCATCATGGCCATTGAAACAAACACCAAGAGCATTACGCCGAGCAGCTTCCCCGCAAGGTAATCGAGCCTCGGCACCGGCTTCGCGAGAATCGTGTAAAGGGTCCTGTCCTCCACATCCTTCGGCAACAGCAACGCGGTGGATACAATCGAAAGCACCACCGAGAACAAGGTCATCGCGCCCAAAGACCAGCTCTTGATCGCACGCAGGACATCGACCCCCGCCGCCTCCGGCCCCTCGTGCTGGGGCAGATTGAAGAAGTTGCTCGCGATCAAGATCAAAGCGAAAAAGGCGAGGAAGTAGAATACCTTCATCCGCACAAGTTGGGTGAATGCATGGAAAGCGATCACCGCGATGCGGTAGGCGTGGGCTGTGTGGGCAGAAAGCGGTTTCATTAAGAAAAGGGTATCAGGATATTTTGCCTGTCTCGCGCAGGAATAAACGCTCCAGCGTGGTTCGTGGCTTGCCACTACGGATCAGCTCGGCCCTCGCATCACGCGCGATCAGTGCCTCGATCTCGGCGATGAGAGCCGGGTCGGCATCTTTCAGAATCAGTTCGGTCTGATCCTCGATCGCGATCAAATCCTCAAGCGTACCTTCTTTGATCATTTTCCCCCGGAAAATGATGCCCACATGATCACAGACCTCTTGCACCTGTTCTAATAAGTGGGAGCATAGGAAAACCGTGATCCCCTGCTCTCGGAGCTTGAAAATCAGATCCCGGATCTCGCGAGAGCCGATGGGATCCACGCCCGCCGTCGGTTCATCGAGGATCACGAGCCGCGGCTTCTGGATCAGCGCCTGCGCCAAACCAATCCGCTGCAGCATCCCTTTCGAATACCCGCCGATCCGACGGTGGCTCGCATCCTCCAAACCCACAAGATCCAGCAACTCCGCAACTCGATCCTTCAGCGTTGCCCCGCGTATGCCACAGAGCCTCCCATAAAACTCCAGGGTCTCCTTGCCGCTGAGGTGTTTGTAAAAGTAAGGATTTTCCGGAAGGAAACCGACCTCATTGCGGGAGTCCACCTTCAGGGAATCTTTCCCGAAGATCGCGCAATCACCGGAGCTTGGCGCCACCAGGCCAAGCAAGGCTTTCATCGCCGTCGATTTCCCAGAGCCATTCGGGCCGATCAATCCATACACCTCGCCCGGCATGATGCGGATCGATACGTCATCGACGGCTCGTAGAGGCTGACGCTTGAAGGAGGTCTTGAAATCCTTCACCAGGTGGCGGATCTCGACGGCGGGTATGCTTTCGGACATGGTCGAGTGCAGCTTGAACAGCCGCGCCGCGCCACGCAACGGATTTCATCCTGCAAAAGACATTGATCCCCGGCGCTTCCGATGGGCATGAGGACGATGTGGCGCATGTAGGAAAGCCTAGTAAAAGGGCGGCAACTGGCAACGCGGGTTTCTCGCCTAAGCTAACACAGGCACAGACTAACCCACTTTTCATCCCCGCCTCCCGCCTTGACATTCGTATGCTATTGCGCACGTTTTCGCATTATGAGAACGGTCACCGCCACCGCTGCCCGCGGCAATCTCTACAGCCTGATCGACGAGGCTAGGTCATCCCACTAACCGATCCACATCACCGGCAAACGCGGCAACGCCGTCCTGATTGCAGAGGAGGATTGGCGCTCGTTCCGAGAAACCCTTTTCATCCACTCCATCCCTAGACTCGTGGATTCCATCAAATCCGCTAGGAAGGAAGGTCTCGCGAAGGCATCCCCTGATCTCGATTGGTAGGCCGATGTATCAGGTCGTTTATTCGCGGCAAGCGAGGAAGGACGCCTTGAAGCTCTCCCGCAGCAACCTCAAGCGGCAGGCCCAGGAAATCCTTGAAATCCTCGCCCGCGACCCTTTCCAAACCCCACCCCGTTACGAATCCCTCGTCGGCGAACTGGCCGGCTGCACTCCCGGCGCATCAACCTTCAGCACCGCATCGCTTACGAGGTTTTCCCGGATCAGGGAAAAGTCCTGATGCTCCGAATGTGGACGCACTAAGGCGAGTATCCATGATTGAACCGCACCTTTCCGGTTCCGCCATTGACCATTGCCCGGAGGTATGCAACCTGCCCGCCTTCCATGATCTCCGTCCAAACACTTCGCGTCCAATATGGCGCGCGCATTCTTTTCAACAACCTCTCCTTTTCAGTACAGCCGCGCGAACGCATCGCCTTCGCGGGCCACAACGGAGCCGGGAAATCCACGCTGATGAAATGCATCGCCGGGATCATTCCCGCTAGCGGCGGCCAGATCTCCGCGCCGAAAGGAACGAAAATCGGCTACCTTCCTCAGGAAGGCATCCACGTGAAAGGCCGCACGCTCTGGAACGAGACCCAATCCGCATTCGGCGAGGTCATGGCGCTGAAGGAAAAGGTGGACCGCCTTTCCGATGAACTCGTGAAAATGGATCCGCGCTCCTCACCCTACGGCGATCTGTTAGAAGAAATCGGCGAACTGGAACTCAAGCTCTACGCGAACGATCCCGATCTGATGAAGCCGAAGATCGAGTCGGTGCTGAAAGGCCTCGGCTTTCAAGAAAAGGATTTCAAGCGCGATTGCTCGGAATTCTCCGGCGGATGGCAAATGCGCATCGCGATGGCCAAGCTTTTCCTCCAGCAGCCCGAAGTCCTCTTGCTCGACGAGCCGACGAACCACCTCGACATCGAGACGCA
>CAMBQC010000108.1 GCA_945869855.1 Prosthecobacter debontii | reverse complement strand
ACATCGGCGGAGCGGGCAAACCCTTGGAGCGTGACCCAGCGGGCCTCCAGCGGCACCCAGAAGACATTGTCCGCCTGATACTCCTCATGGTCCTCCGCATCCGCATGGGGCGTGTCCAGCAGCTCCGCGTGCTTCCTCTCAAAGGCGGCGGAGAGGTAGCGCAGGAACACCAGCCCGAGGCAGACGTGCATGTAATCCGTCGGTGGGACGGCACCGCGCATCTTGTCAGCGGCCTCCCAGAGCTGGACTTCGAGGGTTTTGGCAGGTGCGGGAGCGGCGGCTTTTCGTTTGGCTGGCATGCAAGTTGGAAGGGATTTTAGCAAGAGGGGTGGGACATCTACGGGGGCAGGCTGTGAAAAAATGCGATTTATGCGGAAAACCCGAAATTTCAGCTCTGGCGCAGTTCAGCAGATATGGGACGGCTCTCTCAAGGTTAATCAGCCATTGAGCGATCATCTGCCCGGGTTTCATTCGAGGTTGGAGTCGGCTTGAAAGAGAGGATGCCATTTCTCGAAGACGTCCGTTTCCTTCTTCCTTGATGTTTCCGAGCCGGAAATCAAGTCTTCGCCCATGCCCACCGTCCACGTCGCCCTTGCCGACCGCTCTTATCCGGTGGTCGTCGGTCGCGGCTTGCTTTCGGAAACCGCGAAACTCCTCGAAGATCACGGCCTTTCGGGGTTCCGCCCCGCCGTCATTTCCGATGAGACGGTCGCCGCGCACCATGCGGAAACCCTACTTGCATCCTTCGGTGAAAACCGTCCCACCCTGCATACAGTTCCTGCCGGGGAGGCTTCGAAATCCCTTTCGCATGCGGAAAAGCTTTGCCGAGAAATGATCCGCGCCGGGCACGACCGCCGCTCGGTGATCATCGCGCTGGGTGGCGGGGTCGTCGGTGATCTCGCGGGTTTCGTCGCCTCCATTTTCTACCGCGGCATCCCTTTCGTGCAGATTCCTACCACCATCGTCTCGCAGGTCGATTCCTCAGTGGGCGGGAAAACCGGCGTGAACGTGGCGGAGGGAAAAAACCTGTTGGGAGCTTTCCACCAGCCGAAACTCGTCATTGTCGATCCGCAAACGCTCGCCACCCTCCCGCCGCGCGAATTCCATGAAGGCTTCGCCGAGGCGATCAAGCACGCCGCCATCTGCGACGCCGCGATGCTCGCGGAGCTGATGTCCATCGATCCCGAAACGCGCGATGTCCCCGCCGATCTGCTCGCCCGTAACATCGCGATCAAGGCCCGCATCGTTGAGGCCGACGAATACGAGACCGAAGACATCCGCGCCCTCCTCAACTTCGGCCACACGATCGGCCACGGCATCGAGGCCTCGCTGCCCTATGGCGAAATGCTCCACGGCGAGGCCATCGCGCTAGGCATCCGCGCCGCGCTGTTCCTTTCCGAAAAACACTCCGCCCTCCCGCCCGCCGCTTCGAAAAAAATCCTCGCCGCGCTCCGCCATTTCCACCTGCCGCTCACGCTGCCCGCTTCCATCCCCACCGCCACCATCATGGAAAAACTCGCCCGCGACAAAAAATTCAAATCCGGCCGGATCCGCTTCGTCACGCTTTCCGAAATCGGCCATGCACAAGTCATCGAAACCATCACCCCCACCGATCTCGAAGAAGCCATCGAACACCTGCGGAGCTGAGTTTCCTCTTCCTTGAAAGTTGAAAGTTGAATTTTTAAATGGCGATTGCCTCCAGGTCCTCCCCACTCTCGTGGAGAAATCCTTCGACCTCGTCGTCACCTCGCCGCCGTATAATCTCGGTATCGCTTATTCGACTTTCAAGGACACCGCCCCTCGTGGCGAATTTCTCACCTGGTGCAAATCCTGGGCCGCCGAGGTGAAACGCGTCATGGCCGACGACGCCTCGTTTTTCCTAAACATCGGTGCTTCGCCCACGAACCCGCTCCTACCCCACCAGCTCATCCTCGCCCTCACCGATGGCGAAAATCCGCTTTTTATACTCCAGAACACCTTCCACTGGATCAAATCCATCACCACCCACTCCCCCGGCGGAGAGCCGTTTTCCGCAGGCCATTTCAAGCCGATCAACTCGAAACGCTACGTGAACGACTGCCACGAATACGTCTTCCACCTCACCAAGACCGGCGATATCCCGCTCGACCGGCGCGCCGCCGGCGTGCCCTACGTTCACAAATCAAACATCGCCCGCTGGGGTCACACCGGTGGCCAGGATCTGCGCTGCCGCGGCAACACCTGGTTCATCCCTTACGAGACCATCCAGTCCCGCAAAGGCGAACGCCCCCACCCCGCCACCTTCCCTCCCGCCCTCGTCGAACTCTGCATAAAGCTTCACGGAAAGGCCGATGCCACCCGCCTCCTCGACCCGTTTCTTGGAATCGGCTCTTCCGCCCTCGCCGCAAAATCCCAAAAAATCTCATCGTTCACCGGCATTGAAATGGACCGCCATTACATCGAGGTTGCCAAGCGCCGCCTTGATCCGCCTAGCGAAGAGGATCTTTTCCGCTGCGAATCGCCCGAAAACAGTTAACGCTTATTTTTACTCACGACCTCCAATAGGTCTTCTTTTCTAAAATTTCAGGCTTCCCATACCGAAAAATACCGGGTAGATTAAAAAAGTCCCGAGCAGGAACGAAGGATTTTTGGAAAAATCAATATCCCGGACAGGTTTTAGCCAAGCCGTCCATTGGTGTTTCCAGAATGATTGCGTTCCCTTACATGTCCCAAACATGAACTATACAACCAGCCAAAATGAAACATACACAACCAAGTGCCAATGGCGCGTCGGTGAAGGCCGATGCTGATCGTCTTGCAGACTTCGTCCTCTTCTCACAGCGGAGCTGCATTCTTAACCTGTCCAGCGAACTGAACAAAGGAAACGTCTCGTTCCCCCAGTTTTTCCTGCTGACCTATCTCTCTAGCGAGGATTATCTGACCATGTCAGATATCGCGAAAAAGATGGGACATTCCACGGCGGCCGCCACCGGCCTTGTGGATCGCCTGGAGAAACTATCCTATGTCGAGCGCATGCACGCGGCGGAGGATCGCCGCAAGATCATGGTGTGCATCACCTCCAAAGGAGTTGAGCTCGTCTCCAAAATGCGCAAGGAAATCGCAACAGACCTAGCCGGCATCCTGGCAGGCATGGATGAGGAGGAAGCCGAAACAGTGGAACATACCCACCGCGCCCTGAGAAACCGCACGATCGCATGACCCGCGGTTTCCGCCCTGAATAATCCAGCTTGGCGATGACCAAGCGCCTCCGTTACGCTTTCTCCCGTGACGGAGGCTTTTTTGTTCCTAGATCCCATCTCTGACTTACCCGGCTTCCATCCATATTGGATTCCCCGCCAGGGCGGAGTCGATGTCTGGGGAGATCGTGATTTTGCGCTGCGCAATCTCGCCCCGCACCACGAAGCGGTCTTCGCCGCCGAATATCCAGACGTCACTACGCGCCACCATGCGGAACAGGTTCACGGCAACCGCATATCGGTGATCACATCGCCTTCCGGTGAACCATCCCTCACCCACCCGGACGTGGACGGACTCGTTACGGATCTTCCCAATCAACTCTTGGCGATCTACGTTGCCGATTGCGCTGCCATCTACTTGGCCGATCCAGTGAAACGTGCCGTAGCTCTACTGCACTCCGGACGGAAAGGAACCGAAGGCAACATTCTCGGGCAAGCTGTGGCCACGATGAAATCTGAATACGGCACGGATGCCGAAAACCTGATCTGTTTGGTCTCCCCCTGCATCCGCCCGCCGAACTACGAGGTAGATATCGCCTCCCTGATCCACGAACAGGCCACCGCACTTGGGATAAAAAACTTCCACGACTCCCGCGAGAACACCGCCGCCGATCTCACCCGCCACTACTCCTACCGCATTGAAAAAGGCCAGACCGGCCGAATGCTCGCCCTCCTCTCCATCCAGTAAATTTCAGCCTTTCCCATGCAGTCCCCCGCCAAGATCAACCTCTCCCTGCGCATCCTTGGAAAACGCACGGATGGCTTCCATGAAATCGATACGATCATGGCCAAACTGCCCGGCCTCGCCGACGAAATCACGATTACACCCGCGGCGGAATTCTCTTTCACTTGCTCGGATCCCAGTCTGCCCACCGATGGGAAAAACCTCATCGTGAAAGCGACGAAGGCTCTCTCCGAAAAATCGGGGCAGCCACTTCCTTTCGACATCCATCTGGAAAAACGCATCCCGCACGGCGCAGGCCTCGGCGGCGGATCATCCAACGCCGCGACCACGCTTCTCGCGCTGAACGGCCAGCTCGCTTCCCCGCTACCCGCCGATGAACTCCACACCCTCGCCGCCGCTATCGGCTCCGATGTGCCGTTTTTCCTCTACGCCGGAGCTGCCCGCTGCACCGGCCGTGGCGAGATCATCACCGCCGCGCCCACACCACCGAACCATCCCATCATCCTTTTCAAGCCTGACTTCTCCGTATCCACCCCCGACGCCTACCGCCACTGCCTCGATGCCGAGACGATTCCCGGCATATCCTACGTGCCGCAGAATTACGGCGGGCTGTCCTTGGTCAACGATCTGGAGAAAGCCGTTTTTGCCAAGCACCGCTACCTCGCCGAACTCAAGGATTGGCTCCTGAAACGCCGCGATACCAAAGCCGCCCTGATGTCCGGCTCCGGCTCCACGATGTTCGCCATCCTCCACCCGAAGGCAAACCCCGAAGCCCTCATCGCCACCGCACACAGGTATTTCGACGAAAATCTGTGGACGTGGTCGGGCACGCTATAAGTGCGGCACAGCATCCAGAAAGCTTGGAAACTCAGGCTCCCAACCGGTCGCGCGTAGCTTCTCATTGCCCACCCGCTTGTGCGTCCAGCCGCGCTTCCGATTCAGGTCGCGCGGCCCGCTCGGTGGCAGATCCTTTCCGTAAATATTCGCCAAACCTTGGTAGACCCCAAGCTGCGTCATCGTCACTGAATCGGCCACATTGAAGATTTCACCAGCCGGAAATGAACTGAGACGTATGAGATGGAGAATGGCGCGGGCCGCATCATCACGATGGATGGTGTTGATGAAACGCTGTCCGTCCTCCTCGATCACCGCCTCGCCATCTAGGAATTTCCTCAGCAACACACTC
>CAMBQC010000107.1 GCA_945869855.1 Prosthecobacter debontii | reverse complement strand
GGATGAATCGAAAATACTCGTCGGCGAGGCGATGGGCACCACCTGGAAGCTCGCATGGCGCGGCACTTCCGTCCCTAACATGGATGATTCTGTTTCGGTTACTCTCAAAAAATGGGAGGACGTTCTAAGCCAGTGGAAACCAGATTCCGACCTTTCCCGTTTTAATCGCGGCGAACCTGCCACGCCCGATTTACAACGCGTAATCGACCTAGCTGAAATGATCCGCGAGGCGAGCGGCGGAGCGTTCGACCATCGCATGCTCAAGGAAACGGGCGAAGCCGGATTCGGCCCGGTCGGCAGCGGTATCGATCTCTCCGCGATCGGCAAGGGCTTCGCGGTGGATCAGGTGGGGGTCAGGTTGAGGGAAATGGGTATCTCCGATTTCGTCTTTGAGTTGGGTGGAGAAATCCTTGCGGGCGACGGCGCGTGGGAGGTGGCGATCGAAAAGCCTGATCCCGCCTTGCAAAGACCGGCGCTCACTCTTGCGCTGAAAAGCCGGGCCCTCGCGACCAGCGGCAACTACCGCCAGTTCCAACCCGCCGAGGGTGGTCTGGCCAGCCACATCATTGATCCAAAAACCCGCAAGCCCGTCATCCGCCCGCCGTCATCCGTCAGCGTTTTCGCAAAGGATTGCGCCACCGCCGACGCATGGGCGACCGCTCTTTTCGTACTCGGTCCTGATTTTCCCATTCCCGATGGGATCGATGTGATTTGGAATGACGGAAAATGATGCTGCGGAGAGTGCCCTAGAATGGCATGGCGAAACCAGAGACAAGGATCATCGCATAGATTAACTTGCAGACAAGATGCAGCGCCTGATCCATGCTGAAGCTGATCCATTTCTCGCAGCGGACGAAGTCGATAATCCAGTGAATGATGAATTCCGCCAGCGCAAGCGCGCCAGAGCCCGTAATGATCCACACTATGCCCGCCTGTATGAGCGCGTGCGCGGTGAGCGAGTGCAGCCAAAGGATGGGTGATACTTCATTACTTCCGAAGAAAGTATTCGAATCATTATGACGATTTTTACTACTGGCGAGAAAAGACCCTTGCAACGGGTAATCTGCCAGCGCGTGCCCGATCGCCATGGCAAAAAATAGGATCATGGACCCTGCTAAGCCGCCGATCTCGATATGGGTTGTAGCGAATTCCGAAATCATAGGATGTGATATGGCACGCTCAGAAGAATTTCGAGAGGTTCTCCATGCTCTCCGTCACGACGAGCTTGCCGTTCATGTTCCGGATACGGCGGCACATCACGCCGATAATCCCTGTCAAAAGTATGGAACCTGCCTGCGGGTAGGCTTTGATGAAGAGATCGATATCTGACCGGTTTGCTCGCCAGATCTGGGTGAAATCCTGGGCGGTCACCGTGGCGCTGGCTTTGCCGGGATCGAAGACATTCACTTCTCCTAAAGTTTCACCCGCTTCGATACGCGCAACAAGTTTTGTCCTGCCATCCACCATGATGGTCACGTGCAATAGACCAGAAATCACTAGGTAGAGGTGCTCCTGATCCTCTCCTTCTTTGATGAGCGTCTGTTTGGGCTGGGCGGGAAGGAACTCGCCGTAGTCTCCTAACAAAGCCCGATCCTGCGATTCCAGTTCCGCAACAATTCCAACGGCAGGTAGTTCCGGTCGCATCAATTTATCGTTCATGTAGGCTACACTGAATGATTTTCAGCACCACGGGAAGATAAAAACGTTGAGATGTGGGGATACTCGATCACGTAACGCCGATGTCATTATCCTTGGACTTTCAGCGGTCATTGACCTTTCCCCGCTGCGGGACTATCCAGCGTGTCCATTCGATGTCTTTTCCCGCCTACACGACCCCTTCGCCCGACCTCCAGAAAGAGGTTATTCGCCGTCGCTCCTTTGCGATTATCTCCCACCCCGATGCGGGGAAAACGACCCTGACGGAAAAATTCCTACTCTACGGCGGTGCCCTCCAGCTTGCAGGATCTGTCACCGCGAAGAAAAACCAGCGCGCCACCACCTCAGACTGGATGGAAATGGAGAAGCAGCGCGGCATCTCGGTTTCCTCCACCGTCCTGCAGTTCGAATACAAGGACTGCGTGGTCAACATCCTCGACACGCCTGGGCACAAGGATTTCTCCGAGGACACCTACCGGGTGCTGACCGCCGTGGATGCCGCCGTGATGGTGGTGGATGCGGGCAAGGGCATCGAGTCTCAGACGCGGAAACTCTTCGAGGTCTGCCGCCGCAGGGGAGTTCCGATTTTCACTTTTATGAACAAGCTCGACCGCCCCGCGCGGCCCACGCTTGATCTCCTCGACGAGCTGGAATCAGTGCTCGGCATCCATGCGTTTCCGGTGAACTGGCCGCTCGGCGACGGCCCGCGCTTCAAGGGCGTATACGATAGGGAGAATAAATGCGTCCACCTGTTTGAACGCACCGCCCATGGCGCTTTCCGGGCACCCGTCAATGTCACCGGTATCGAGGATGAGTCGGTGAAAAACGCGATGGATGAAATCACCTACAACCAGGTCTGTGAGGAACTGGATCTGCTGGAGGGTGCAGGCGCGGACTTCGATGTGCACGAAGTCCTTGCTGGAAGGCTTACTCCGGTTTTCTTCGGATCGGCTGCGAACAACTTCGGCGTCCAGTTATTGCTAGACCGCTTCCTTGAGCTTTCCCCGCCGCCGCTGCCCCGCCAAAGCGCGGGCGAAACCATCCATCCCGCCGCCGAGGGTTTTTCCGCCTTCGTTTTCAAGATCCAGGCGAACATGAACCCGAAGCACAGGGATCGTATCGCCTTCATCCGCATCGTATCGGGCCGCTTCGAGCGCGACATGGATGTCATCAACACCCGCACGGGCGCGACCATCCGCCTCGCCAATTCGCAGCGCCTCTTCGCCCGCGAGCGCGAAACGGTCGATGACGCCTTCGCCGGCGATGTCGTCGGCCTAGTCGGGAATTACGACCTACTGATCGGCGACACACTAGCCTTTGCGGCCGATGTGAAATTCGACGAGATCCCGCGTTTCCCGCCCGAGTGCTTTTCCTATCTCACCAACAAATCCACTGCGAAATACAAGCGCTTCCAGAGCGGCCTTGAGCAGCTTTTGAAAGAGGGAGTCGCCTCCGAGTTCACCCTGTTAGATGCGCCCGCATCCTCGTCGAGCATCCTGCTCGGCGCGGTCGGCCCGCTCCAGTTCGAGGTGCTCCAGCACCGACTTGAAGGCGAATACGCCGCCGAGACCCGCATCGAATCCGCCGACTGGTCGGTCGCCCGCTGGCTCAAGCCGAAGGAAGGCGACCCGCTCGCCCCGGAAGCCCGTCCCTCGCTCTCCATGGGCACCGTCCTCGCCCGCGATCCCAACGGCTGGCTCACCGCCCTTTTCCCCGGCGAGTGGGCCATGAAAACGTTCACGGAGAAAAACGAGGATTGGATCGTCTCCGAACAACCCTTCCCGCCGCTGTGATAATCTGAATGTTTCAAATCTCCACCCGATATCTCATCACCGACGCATCCACCTCCCGGCTCCAGGCGTCGATGCCGCCTGTCAGACCGAAGGCGTTGGCGATCCCATGCCCCCGGAGCCACGCGACCTGATCGAGCACGAATTTCCCGGTGTGGTCGTAAAGCACCACCAGCCCGCCGGGTTTTTCCGCGAAAATTTTCTCCTGAAGCTCTTGGTGAAAAAACTCCGCGCCCGTGATCTTCACCGCCTCGTGCTCTTCACGCGTCCGCACATCCAACCAACGGATTTCCTCACCGGCATCCATCCGCCGCTTCGCCTCCGTCGGCTCGATGAGCATGGTGAGATCGTGTTCATGGCTTGCCAGTAAATGCGCCAGCACCTCCCCGGAATCGATCTCCGCCCGCTCACACAAAGCGGCGAGCGTTTCGCCCTCATCGAACGCGCAACTCTGGCAGCCGCCCAAATGATACCGAGCAAACAACGCCCGCCGCGCCCCCGGCATCGCCGCGATCAGTTCGCCCATCTTCGTGTCCACATCCACATCCCCAGCCTCACTCCCCCTATCCAATATTCAATCTCCAATTCTATGCCTCCCCGACTTCACACCTATCGAGCCGATCTCACTCCAAACCGGCCTCGTGGGCGGCATTGCTGATTCGATTTTAAGCAGCCTCCTCGCTCCCGGCAACGACGCCTTCAATGAGATCATACCCAATAAAAAAGCAAAGCGAACCGCATCGTGCAACCGCTGGCGAAACGCACTAGCCAGCTTTTTTACCGGTAGATGGCGGCGAGGTGGGTGGTTTTTTACCCTAGCGTGTGGGGTTGGGAAGATCATGCCCCATCCTTCCAGTGATCCCGGCTCTTGTTGTCGAATATCATAGACACACCCGCGTCGCTTGCGAAATTCTTGTCCTTTAGGACAATCTCAAGCTACGTTCCTGCCTGATCCGCGGGAATTCCACTTTGGTCACGTGAGTTCTTTGACGTGCTGGTTGGCTGGTTGGGGGAGGGATGACTGCCGGGATCACTTCCCCCGCCTCAGAATTTACTCTAACGATTGGGGAAAACTCCAGTTTTTGGAGGATAGATTCAATCACCCATGCAGATGCCGACGGCCTTTGCGGCAAGGACGAGTTCGCTGTCCGTCTCGACGAGGCGAAGCTGGTTGACGGCTTCCTCAATGGGAACGGAATCGACATGGTATGCTTGGTAGGAAACCATGCGGCCGAACTGTTTTTCCTCGCAGAGTTTCACGGCCATCACGCCGAAACGCATGCCTAGGATGCGGTCGAAAGAGGTGGGTGATCCGCCGCGCTGGAGGTGGCCGAGGATGGTGGCACGGGTTTCCTTGCCAGTGAGTTCATGGAGGCGCTTGGCGACGCGCTCGCCGATGCCGCCGAGCCGGACTTCGCCGCCGCAATTTCCGTCCAAGGTTACGATGCCTTCGTCCGGCATTTTCGCTCCCTCGGCGACGACGACGAGTGTGGCGTGGTGGCCTAGCGCGTCACGACGGCGGATGAAGGTGGCGACCTTATCGAGGTCGAAGGGAATTTCCGGGATAAGGATCACGCTCGCGCCACCCGCGATGCCGCCCCACAGCGCGATCCATCCGGCGTGGCGGCCCATGACTTCCAGCACCATCACGCGCTTGTGGGATTCGGCGGTGGTGTTGAGTCGGTCGAGGCCATCGACGACAGTGGTGACGGCGCTGTCG
>CAMBQC010000106.1 GCA_945869855.1 Prosthecobacter debontii | reverse complement strand
AGTCCATGGCCGCCTCGATCTCTTCGATGGGGCAGTTCTCAGGGTCTGGCAGATGACGCGGACGGCAGATTCGCAATGATGGAATGCATCAAACGGTCGTACCAGTCTTTTGTCGGGGGTTTCGGCAATTATTTTTGGCAATCAGTCTACTCATGCCGCTGGCAGGATTTTTTCTGATGCCACAGGAGATCGAGGAGGGAAACCACGAGCTACTCCTGCTCACCGAGCTCAACCGCTGGCAGGTCGTTCTAGGAAAATTCCTGACGCTCTGGGGGCTGAGCGCGCTGACCTTTACCTCGCTGCTGCCCTACGTGATCATCCGTTACTTCATAGGTGGTATCGAGTGGGCTAGCGAACTCGCCGCCGCGGGTTCCGTGCTCGCGGCAGCTGCTGTCATCGCTGCAGGTTCGATCGCGGCCTCCGGCTTCACTTCGCTGGCAGCAAAGCTCGGTGTTTTCGTCCTCTACCTGTTCTCTGCCCTCGGTGGCGGCGGCGCGGGCATGATCGGCGGGAGTATGACGCTCGGCATGAGCGCGACCTCGAAGTGGTCGTGGCTAGGGAACACTTTCTACCATTTCTCCGTAATTGTCGTAGTTCTCTGCTATTGCGTAATAGGCCTGCTCGTCGCCCGCTCGCGGCTGCGTCTTGCGATGATGAACTTCGAGCTGAAACCGTCATCCGTACTGCTTGTTATCACAGGACTCGCGCCCTTCATCGTCGGTATGATAGCCGCCTTCACCTGTGGCTTTGGTAGCATCGCGGGTGTTTTGCTTCTCACCTATCTGGCATGGCATTCCGACCGCACGCCAAAAGCCCCAAAGTGGATGCCCCCTCCCCCGCCGAATATCCCGCGATCGTTCACACAGAATGCATCTCCACCAATGGCTGCGGAAGTATCGTGATTTCTCAGGGGGGCAGTTGACAAGATCCACCTAATTTTCCGAATCCCGCACTTGCCCGACGCGATGGTCGCGCCTACATGCCTGTGCATGGCAACGATTAATTCGAACTTTTTGAAACTGAAAGCCGGTTACCTTTTTCCGGAAATCGCAAGGCGCGTAAAGGCATACACCGAGGCCAATCCCGACAAGGCAGGCCGCATCATCCGGTGCGGAATTGGCGATGTGACAGAGCCGCTGCCCTCCGCCGTGCGCGATGCAATGCACGCCGCTGTGGATGAGCAGGGCGACCGCGCAACCTTCAAGGGCTACGGCCCGGAGCAGGGCTATGAGTTTCTCCGCCAGACGATCGTGGACAACCAATACGCCGGTCTCGGCATCTCGGCGGACGAGGTGTTCATCTCCGACGGCTCGAAGTGCGACACCGGAAATATCCTCGACATCTTCGGCAAGGGCAACGTCATCGCGATCACCGATCCGGTCTATCCCGTGTATGTCGATACGAACGTCATGGCTGGAAACACCGGTGAAGCGGATGAAAAGGGCGCCTATGGCGGACTACTCTACCTCGAATGCAACGCAGCGAACGGGTTTGTCGCCGACGTGCCTTTGAAAAAGGCCGACATCATCTATCTCTGCTTTCCTAACAACCCCACCGGAGCAGTCGCGACCCGCGAACAGCTTGAGGCATGGGTGACCTACGCGAGGGCGAATGATGCAATCATCCTCTTCGACTCCGCTTACGAGGCATTCATCCAAGATGATTCCATCCCACGCTCGATTTTCGAGATCGAGGGTGCCCGCGATTGTGCGATGGAGTTCCGCTCGTTTTCAAAGAACGGTGGATTCACCGGCATTCGCTGTGCTTATGTCGTTATCCCAAAAATACTCACCGGCGCGTCCGAAACCGGAGAGCGCATCCCCCTTCACCAACTCTGGAGCCGCCGCCACAGCACCAAGTTTAACGGCGCCTCCTACCCTGTGCAGAAAGGCGCGGCGGCGGTATTTTCCGATGAAGGTAGGAAGCAGGTCGCAGAGCTGATCGAGCATTACATGGGCAACGCGAAACTGCTGCGCGAAGCATGCCTTTCGCTCGGCCTAGAAGTCTTCGGCGGCATCAATGCTCCCTACGTCTGGGTCGGCTGCCCGGACGGCCTCACGTCATGGGAAATGTTCGACAAGATGCTCGGTGAGGCGCAAGTGGTCATCACGCCCGGCTCCGGCTTCGGCTCCGCGGGCGAAGGCTGGTTCCGCATCTCCGCTTTCAACTCCCGCGCCAACGTCTTAGAAGTTTGTGATCGTCTCAAGGCGCTGATCGCATGATCCCGGAGGAAATCCAGAAACGCAAGGGAGCAAGGAACACGGCTTCAGTCCCTCCCGCCGTCCTGGATCTCCTCAACAAGGGCCTCATCGAAACCGTCAATCTTTGCGAGTGGCTCGTGACCGACCAACTGGCTCTGGCAGAAACAGTTTTCCCCCGCTTGGGCTGGAAAAAACTCGCTCAACCGCTGCGCGCCCGTTTCACGGAAACACAACCCGCGACCGCCCCGAAAAAACTAGAATGCATCGGACGTTTTCTCGCAGAAAACTTCCCTTCAAAGCCCGAGGCGAAAGCAGCCGCAGCCCTTCTTTCGATGGAAACTTCCGACATCGCCCGTTCATGGGGAGCTTACCTCATCGGCGCGGGTCGCGCTTTCACCCTCCGTGAAAAATTCCGCCTGATCCGCCCCTTCGCCGCGGATACGAACATGGGCGTCCGGGAAATGGCATGGATAGCGTTGCGCCCGGATGTAGCCGCGAATCTTAACGACTCCTTGGTCATCCTTCGGCCTTTCAGCACCGATCCAGATCCCTGCATCCGCCGCTTCGCCAGCGAACTTACGCGTCCCCGCGGAGTCTGGTGCTCCCACATTAAGGCGCTCAAGGACGACCCGTCCCTCGGCATCCCTTTGCTTGAACCGATGCGCGCCGACACGTCGAAATATGTCCAGGATTCCGTCGCGAACTGGCTCAACGACGCCTCCAAAAACTCCGCTACCCTAGTTTCCGAAACCTGCTCGCGCTGGCAAAAAGAAAGCCCTTCACCGGAAACCGAGAGAATCGTGAGGCGCGCCATGCGAACCCTTCGGAAAATTTGATCAACCATATCATATTTCTTCTTCTCTATCCTTGCGGCGGAGCAGGTGGCGTGTAAAAAATGGTTCGTGAAATCAATCAAGGCGTCGGTGCTTGCTGCTATCTCTTCCTTGCTCTGCCAGTGTGCCTTCAACTCCTCATCAGGTATCAGTGGCCCGCCAAACATGGGCGGGCCCACCGTGCAAGAGCGCAACGCCGCCATCGCTAACGAAGCAACCGGTGATTTTTTTTACGGACGCCGATATTATGTGTATAAGACGCGTTTCTGGGGGTATCTCCGCAATCCCCGCCAATCCGCCGACAAGTCCCAACTCGTCATTTTCCGCGAAGACCAAAAACTCAATCCCGACCGACTACCAGAAAACGCCCCCTCCGGACAGCGATACGGTTTCGATCAGAACTACGAATACCAGATACGCGGCAGCTACACGGGCGAGACATCCTACGATCCGAACAGCAATCAAATCCTGCCCGTATTCCTCCTCACAGGATATGAGGTGGTCAATCGCGACCCCGGATGGCTCTTCAGCCCTTCCGACCATTACGACCCCCTCCGCATCACATTACGCCCCCGGTAATCTGTTCCGACAATGATTATCAAAAGGCACACAACAAGGAAGGAGACTGCAAAACCAAGGAAAACCGGTAATGCGCCGTCGATCGGATATGTGCCGCGTGCTGCGACCGAAATGACTACAGGTCGCAAAAAAAGATCCATACGCTCGATGCGTAAAAAGAGATTATCGAAGAATTTCGTTGCCTGGTCTGCGGTCGTCAGTTTTGTCACCGCGTGCGTGCTGGTCGTATGCTTGGTAAAGTATTCTCGCGATAAGAAGACGCGTGACCTGAAAACCGCAACGGCTGCCGAAAAGCCGCCCGGCACTTTCGACCAACTTTTGGGAAAGGAGGCAAACACCAGTGTGCCTGACTTAGAGTCGGATCACGCGACTCGCATCGTAAATCAAGCACTGGCAAATCGCGATACAAACCAGATCCGTGATTTTTTCATCCTTGAGGGAGATGACACGCCAGAACAGGCAATGAAGGAATTAATACGCATCAACGATACCGAGGGGAATATCAGCCGCATCGAATGGACACGGTTAAAGTATGCTAATGAGGGTAATGTTCCGCAAGTGATGATCTATGCTACAAAAGAAGGTAAAAGACACCTCCGGACAGCGCAGTTTGTAAAGAGTGCGGACGGAAGGTGGCGTATCGATTTTGATGCGTATCTCAGGAAATGTATACCACCGCTTTCGGAGGTAGTAGCAGCCGAATCAGGCACATTCCAAGTCAGGGTCTTCGTGGATCAAGATCATTACTACTACGGAATTTATTCCGACGAAACGAAGTGGAAGGTCTATGCATTGACCTCGCCGGACATCACCGAAATCCTGTATGCCTACGCGAAACGCGGATCCAGACAAGACTATGCACTCAGGCGGATCATTGATACCGATGAGAAACTTCACCGTGCGACTTTGGGCATTGTCAAACAGCCGGTTAGCGGTCTCCGTCAATTTGAAATCCTACGTGTCATCGCGAAAAACTGGATCATTGGGGAAGAAGATTTCGAAAAATCGTTCTGAACCGGATACAATCAAGAGGGTTCGGCCTCCGTTACACCCAACTCACTCTCGTCCGATTTATCCGCCAGCTTGCGAAAATGCACATGTCCCACCCTGCGGCCATCTGTGCTGGTGACTTTCGCCTCGTAGCCGAGGATCTCAAGTGTTTCGCCGGTCTCCGGAAACCTTTCCAGTTGCTGGGTTATATACCCACCGACCGTCGTGACCTCGCCGCTTTCGAGATAAAGATCCTCCACGTACCCCTCAAGGTCGTTGAGAGTCATCGAACCCTCGACGACAAACTCGTCGTCGTTGATCCGGATAAACGCGGAATGCTCGTTGTCGAATTCATCCTGAATGTCTCCGACCAGTTCCTCCATTACGTTGTCCAAAAATACTACCCCGACAGGTGTACCAAACTCATCGACCGCCATCGCAAGATGCGCATGCTCTTTGAGAAAAAATTTCAGTAGCGAATCCAGCGGCATCGTATCCGGCACCATCTTGAGATCGCGTTTGATCCGCATCAGGTCGGGATCCGGATCGTTGAGCAGCTTGAACAGATCCTTGATATGGATCAGTCCGATCGCCTGGTCGAGGT
>CAMBQC010000105.1 GCA_945869855.1 Prosthecobacter debontii | reverse complement strand
TTTGAGGAGTTCCTCGGATTTCCAGACCCTATCGCGGTCTTTATTGGCTTCGCGGACTTTTTTCACGGTCGCGGCGCTGACCGGCGCGGCCTTGTTGCCCCATGAGTTCCGGACGTAGGTGAGGACGGCGGCGACTTCCTCGTCCTTGAGGATGGAGCCGAAGGCGGTCATCGGCGGGACGCCTTTTTCCGGGTCGTAGACCTTGCCGTTCACTTCGATTTTGCCATGGATGCCGTGGATCACGATCTTGGCCATACGTTCCTCGCTGCCGGTGACCCATGGGGTGCCGACGAGCGGTGGGAAGGCGGGATCGAGGCCTTTGCCGTTCGCCTGGTGGCAGGTTGCGCAATGCGCCTCGCGTTGAAAGACTTCGGCGCCGAGTTGATAGGCTTTCGCGTCATTTCCTGTGAGATGGCTAGGAACTTTCACCTTCACCTTCTTTTCCCGTGGGTCTGCGATCACGCTGGGCATGGTAGCCTTGGTGGGATCGGCAGGGCCCCAGAAATGTTTCACGGTGGCGGCGGCGATGCGGGCGTGCGGCTCCGGGGAGGCGAGCAAGTCGGCGAGGAGCTTTTCATCGCGAACATGATTGCGCTGATGCCACCACAAGGCCTCCAGGAGAGGGTGGGCGTGCTCCGCTTTTTTCGGATCGAACTGCTTCATCCACTCGCGCAGGGCAGGCTCGACCTCGGCCTGGGCGCGGGTGTCGAGTTCCATGCGGGCGCGCTCGCGAACGCCGTCGATGGAATGCTTGAGCGCATCGAGCAGGGCGGGGATGGGCTGGCCGTGGATGGCCACCGGCTCCTGAAGCGGGCGATCCTTGTAGATCATGCGGAAGATGCGGCCGTGCTTCTTGTCGCGCTTCGGATCGCGGATATTGTGCTGCATGTGGCCGATGATCATGTTCTGCCAGTCGGCCACGTAGAGCGCGCCGTCGGAGCCGAACTCGGCGTCGGCTGGGCGGAAGTTCTTGTCATCGCTGCGGAGGAAATCGGCGGTGGGTTCGCCCCAGATCTCGCCCTGCTTGAAGGTCTGCTTGCCGGAGGTGTGGCCGTCGCGCATGAGCTCGTAGCGCTTGATGCCGAGGTAACCGATCGCGTTGCAGACCAGGAAATCCTGCTGGAGATCGTCAGGGAAATTCGCGCTGGAGATGATGCCGTTGGCAGGGACGGGGCGCACTTCCTTGTTGAGGACGGGGAACATCTTGAAGGCGTTTCCATCAGGTCGCACCTGGAAGGCGCGGCCGCCGGTGCCGTCCGAGGCGAAGAGATAGCCCCAGCGGTCGAAGCTGGTGCCGTGCGGGTTCGGGCTGTTGCCAGCGATCATCTGGATCGTGTGGCGTTTCGGATCGAAGCGGTACATCGCCGAGGCGGTCGAGTTCAGCGACGGCCCCCATGGGTGCTCGTAGTTGTGCTGGAGGAAAATGCCGCTCTGCCAGTAGAGCCCGCCGTCGGGGCCGATGATGAAATTGTTCGCCGCGTGGTGGGTGTCGGCGGAGCCGGTGGCTTGGAGCAGGACGATGCGGAGATCGGCGACGTCATCGCCGTCGGTGTCCTTGAGGAAAAGGATGTCCGGCTGCGAGGCCACGATCACGCCGCCGCCCCAGAACGCGAAGGCGAGCGGGTTGTGGACTTTCGCGAACTCGATCGCTTTATCGGCCACGCCGTCGCCGTTCTTGTCGGGGAAAATGAGCAGGCTGTCGTTCATTTCCTTAAGCGGCTCCCACTTCGGATACGTGGCCCAGCAGGCGGCCCACAGGCGGCCTTTGGTGTCGACCTGCAACTGCACCGGATTCGCCATGGCGGGGAACATCGCCTCGTCGGCGAAAAGGTTCACCGCGAAGCCCTCGGGGACGTTGATTTTCTTGAGGCTTTCCTTGCCGCTGAGATAATCCGCGCTGCCTTCCTTTTTGGGATCCGACATCGAGCTGCCGCCCCCGACGTTGGAGATGACAGGGATGGGTGCCGGCACGTTCGAGTCATCGACCTTGTAGGCCTTGCCTTGGGCGATGGCGTGGATTTGTTTGTCACGGTTGGCGGTCATCACATCGAGCATGACCATCTCGTGCTGGAGCACCTCGGCGTTGGTTTGGCCTTTGACGAACTTGAGGCCGGAGCGCCCGCCCCAGATGTCGTTTTCGTCGGTGGCGCGGAAGCGGTTGTGCCAGTGCCAATCCTTGTCCATCACGGCCTTACGCAGCGGCTCCATGGCGGGTGTGGAGGAAACGGGTTTTCCGGCAATGGCCGAGGCGATCACCTCGCCGATCTGGCGGTTGCCTTCGGGAAACGGGTGGACGCCGTTGAGGGTGAGCGGGGTTTTCGCCTTTGCGTAAAGCGCCTGCGTGGTGGTGAAGAGATCGACGAACGCGACTCCTTTCTCGGCGGCGACCTGCTTGATCGCCTCGGTGTAAAGGGCGATATTCGCGTTGTTCGCCTTGCCGTCGGGAAGCAGCGGATCGCCGAGTTTTTCATGCGCGATCGGGGAAAAAAGGACGAACCGCGGCGCCGATTCGCCGTTGAATTTCGCGGCGCGGTATTGGTCGATCATTGCGGCGAGATCGGTCTTGAAGGATGGCAGCTTCGCCTGACCGCCGAAGGATTCGTTGTAGCCGAAGAAAGCGAAAACCACATCCGCCTTGGTTTGGGCGAGGATGTCTTCCACGGAGGGCACGCCCTTGCTTCTGGGGCGGGAGGTCACGGTATCGCCGGAGACCGCGAGGTTGCGGAAAGTGATATTCTTACCGGCGAGCTGGCTCTGGAGAATGGTTTCCACCCAGCCATCGTGCTGCATGCGGTCGGCGAGGGCGTTGCCGATGAGGCAGACGGTGTCATCCTTTTGGAGCGGGAGCTGCGCGGACGCCGGCAGGATGGTTGCGAGCAGGAGTAGTTTATGGAAAAGTTTCATCGGGGATTTAAGTGGGTCTGATCTTGCCAAGATTAAACACAACGCCCGCCCATCGCGCAATCTTTCGTGCAAGCATCGAGTCCATGATGGCGCGCTGTTTTGCATTGCGTCACACATCATCTCTCCAATCGGCGGAGAGTGAGGGCACGTGCGGCCCCCGAGGAAAAACCCGCTTGCCAAGCCGGGGGCGAGGCGGGTATGCAATGAAGGATCGCACGATTTGCGCGGCTCCGTGAACCGGAACGGGAAAATTCCCCGATCCATGATCCGTGCCTTCGCGCGGACGACGTTTTCCATTTCCAACCCCACCAACCAAACCACATGAATTTTTCCAAACTGATCCCACTATCTTTAATTATCCACGTTTCCGCGCAGGAAACACCCGCGACGGGCGAACTCGATGCCCTCACCCTCACCGGCAAGGCCGAGAGCCTGATCGGCACCGCCGGCACCGCCTCGAAAGGGCAGGCCAATTACGAAGAACTACGGGAAAGGCCGTACTTGCGGCGCGGCGAGCTGCTCGAGGTCGTGCCCGGCGTCATCATCACCCAGCACTCCGGCGACGGGAAGGCGAACCAGTATTTCGTCCGCGGCTTCAACCTCGACCACGGCACCGATTTCTCCATCTGGATGGACGGGCAGCCGGTGAACTTCGTCACCCACGCCCACGGCCAGGGTTACGCGGATCTCAACCCGCTGATCCCGGAGATGGTGGAAAGCATCGATTACTGGAAAGGCCCCTTCCACGGCCATCTCGGCGATCTCAGCACGGCGGGCGCGACGCGGTTCAATTTTTTCGACACCCTCCCCAGCGGCATCGCCAGCATCGAGGTCGGGCAGCACCATTACTTCCGCGGCCTGCTCGCGGATACGATCTATCTCGGCGAAAAGGACGCGAACGGGGATTTCTCCGCGCTCACCTACGGGCTGGAATACAACTACTACGACGGCCCGTGGCAGCGCGAGGGCAACTCGCAGCGCGCAAACGGTTTCCTGAAATACTTCCGTCAGGCGGGGCGGGATAGCTTCAGCGTCACGGCGATGGCCTACGACGCGGAGTGGGACTCCACCGACCAGATCCCGAAGCGCCTCATCGACAGCGGAGCCCTCGACCGCCTCGGCAACATCGACAACACCGTGCGCGGCGAGTCGAGCCGCTACAGCCTGATGGCGGAGTGGAACCGCGACGAGGCGAACGGGCGTACGCATGTGGACGCTTTCGTCGGTACCTATGACATGGATCTGTTCTCGAACTTCACCTATTTCCTCAACGATCCCGTGAACGGCGACCAGTTCGAGCAGGAGGACGGGCGCTGGTTCCTCGGCGGCGAGGCGCGGCGCGAGTGGGATTACGGCACGGCGAACACGTTCACCGTGGGCTTGCAAACGCGGCACGATTTCCTCAGCGGGATCGGCCTCTACAACACCGTCGGCACGGTGCGGACGGGTGCGGTGCGCGTCGACGATGTCACGCAAAGCAGCGCGGGCATCTACGCCATGGCGGATCACCGCGTGAACGATTGGCTGCGCGTCCAGCCCTCGCTGCGGGCGGACGGGTTCCACTTCGATGTGGAAAGCGACAACCCGGCAAACTCGGGATCGGAAACCGACGGGATCATCAGCCCCAAGCTGAACGTGGTCTTCGGGCCGTGGAGCGACACGGAGTTCTACGCGAGCGCCGGACTAGGCTTCCACTCGAACGACGCGCGCGGCGTCACCATCACCACCGATCCCGTCACCGGCCTGCCGGTGGATCCCGCCGATCCGCTGGTGCGGACGTTCGGATATGAGTTGGGCATGCGGACGGAGGCGTTCGAAAACATCGTGAGCACCGTTTCCCTTTTCTACCTGCACAGCGATTCGGAGCTTCTCTACGTCGGCGATGCGGGCACGGCGGAACCGGGCGGAGCCACCGAGCGCTTCGGCGTCGAGTGGGCGACGTATTGGAGGCCGAGCGAGTGGCTCACATTCGACAACGAGCTGACCCTCAGCGAAGCGAAGCTACTCAACGATGCGGCGGGCAACGACATCCCCGGCGCGGTGCCCGTGACAATGAACACTGGCGTCACCATCGGCGAGGACGAGGGCTTCTACGGCACGCTGCGCTCTCGCTTCTTCAGCCCGCGCCCGCTGGTCGAGGACGGCAGCGTGGATTCGCGCGCTTCATGGCAGCTCAACGGTCGCATCGGATACCGGAAAAACGATTGGGAGATCGCGCTCGATGTGCTGAACATCCTCGGCCGCGATGACAACGACATCGAGTATTTCTACGAATCGAACACGACAGGTTTGCCGGGAGATGCCATCGAAGACATCCACCTCCACCCCACAGAGCCGCGCACCTTCCGCGTTTCGCTGACGAAGCGTTTTTGACAGGAAAGAAGCGGACAGAACCGCCGAAACGAGCGAGCGATCCGTATCGGGAGTCCCTCCCTCGATATACACAGGCTGCCTCTGCGCACGGCGAACCTGTGCGGCGGGAGGCGATCTCGATCTTACCGCTGGCAACCAGCGCAGGCCTCCCTGCGGCACGCTTCCACTGCGTCACCCAAGGTCTTCGGGGCGTCCAGTTGCACCGACGCATGCTTCCCACGAACCGCAGGATCTTCACCTAGCGCCGGGCGGGGCTTTCAGCGCGAGGA
>CAMBQC010000104.1 GCA_945869855.1 Prosthecobacter debontii | reverse complement strand
GCACTCGTCTCGGAGCTCTGTGTGTGCAGGTGGCCACGAATTTTTTTAACGATGCGGTGGACGGAAAAAACGGCGCGGACGGAGCCCTGCGGACGGGGCCCAGGCGGTTGACAGGAACCGGCGAGATGACCTTCGTGCAGGTCATGGGGCTGGGCCTTGTATTTCTGGCGGGAGCGGTGTTCTTCGGCGCGTTCCTCGTGATCGAGCGGGGCTGGCCCATGCTTGCGATCGGCCTGCCGTCGCTGTTCCTCGCCTACGGCTACACCGGCGGGCCGTTTCCGCTGGCCTACCGGGGGCTGGGGGAAATCTTCGTGATCCTTTTTTTCGGCCTGCTGGCAGTCATGGGCACGGTGTTCGTCCAGACGGGGGCATGGCCGCGGGAGGCGGTTCTGTTAGGCGGTCAGATCGGCCTGCTCTCCGCGGTGCTGATCTCCGTGAATAATTTCCGCGACCGCGAGGGCGATGCGCTGGTCGGGAAACGCACGCTCGCAGTCCGGTTTGGGCCGAAGGTGGCGGCGGCGGTGATCTGGCTGGAAATCAAGGGCGCGGCCTTTCTCGGCGTCGCCTGGCTGGCGATGGGTTATCCGCTTTTTGGCCTCGCCAGCCTGCCTGTCTTGGTGATCGGCATGCGCATCATCTGGGGTGTCCTCACCCTCCCGCCCGACGGGCGGATGAACCGTCTGCTCGCCCTCGGCGCGTTGGAACTGGTTCTGTTTGCGATCGTGTTTCACGCGGTGGCTTTGCTTTTCTAAACAAGCGGCCGGCGAGGGATGGGATTCGTCTTTTCCGGGATGTATGCCCGCGAATGACTCGCCTCGCGCGAAAGAACCACGTAAAAACCTGCCAGATGACCTCGCACACCGCTCCGCTCAACGCCGACCAGGTCGGGAAACTCCGGGCCGCGCTGGAGGAGCAGGGCTTCGAGTTTGTGCCGAAGGAACATACGATTT
Organism: Prosthecobacter debontii; assembly: GCA_945869855.1. GTDB lineage: Bacteria > Verrucomicrobiota > Verrucomicrobiia > Verrucomicrobiales > Akkermansiaceae > Luteolibacter. The sequence goes on along the minus strand of CAMBQC010000104.1, from coordinate 4,853 downwards.
TCGCCGCAAAGAAGGGCAAGCTCAACGTCAGCGTATACGCGAAGGGGCCGAAGGTCTTGATCCAGGGCAAGGACACCGAGGACTTCATCCGCTTCACGCTGGAGCCGCAGGTCACGGGCGAGGCGAAGCTCGGCTACGAGGAAATCGCCGACCCGGAACATTTCGCGCCGCACTTCGGGATCGACGAGAGCGGCAAGGGCGATTTCTTTGGGCCGCTGTGCATCGCCGGGGTTTACACCGATGGGGAAATCACGCGGCATCTGATCAAGAGCGGGGTGATGGATTCGAAACGCGTCACCACGCCCGCTGCGATCCGCAAGCTCGCGGCGGCCATCAAGGCCACGCCCGGCATCGCCTACGATGTGATTGCGCTGCGCCCGGAGAAATACAATGAGCTCTACGCCACCTTCAAGAACCTCAACCGCATGCTCGCTTGGGGACATGCCACCGTGATCGAGGAACTCGCGAAAAAGAAACCGGATTGCCCCCGCGCCCTTTCCGATCAGTTCGCGCGCGCTGATGTCCTGCAGACCGCGCTGAAGCGGAAAAACATTTCCCTCAAACTCGATCAGCGCACCAAGGGCGAATCCGATACCGCCGTCGCCGCCGCCTCGATCCTGGCGCGCGAGCGTTTCATCGACTGGATGGACGCCGCCACGAAAAAGGCGGGCTTCACGATCCCGCTCGGCTGCTCCTCGCTGGTGGTGGATGCGGGGAAAAAGCTCGTCGCCGCGCATGGCCCCGAAGTCCTCGGGAAATTTGCCAAGCTGCATTTCAAGACGACGCAGCAAGTGACCGGCGAGCTATTCTGAGAAATAAGAAACGGGATAAACGCGGATGCCCAATTCGCGGGCTTTCTCGCGGAGACCGGGATGTTTCGAGAAGGTCAGGATGTAATCGACGGGCAGGGTTTGGGATTTGTCGATCACCTCCAGGGCGTCCACCGCTTTGCCGATTGCGTATTCGTGGATGATATCGGGATGCAGGCATGCCGGAGGCAGCGGCAGATCCTTTTCGCTGTCCTTCACCCAGACCACGGCGCGGTGAGGCTTGTTGCCCCGGGAATCGGGATTGCCGAGCCATTTGACCGGCGTTGCCTTTTTCCCAATATACAATTTCCAGCGCTCCTGCATCCAGAATACATCGATCAGGGAAACTCGCATCGCTTTCTCCAGCGCCGCAATGCAGTTCGCGGTGGTATGGGGTTTTTCCACGGCGTGGTAGCGTGCGCTCCATTTCCCGGGCGCGACGGTTCGGAACGACAGGGCGAGCATCTCGCTCTTGCAGCGCCGCGCCAACAGGCTCGGCACAGGGCTGGCACGGGTCAGCCTTCCGAAAAATGGCACCAGCTCGCCCTGCCAGCCGACGCGTTGGTCGGCGAGGATGCCAACGACCCCGTTTTCACGGAGGAAACCGCTGACATGGTGGAGGCTGTCCCGTTTCGAAAACATACGCGCGCCATCCGCCTGCCGTTCTCGGAGAACTCGCTCGTTGAGGATGGGGTTGTTTAGCGGGCGATAGAAACCGCCGATTTTCACGCCTTCGGGAAAGGTCCGGTGAAGGCGGGTGAGGAGTTCCCAGTTTCCCATGTGTGTCAGCAGCAGCAGCACGCCCTTGCCTTGTGCCGCCGCCTCCGCCAGCAACTCCGGGTTCTCCACCTCAAGAACCTCGCCGATATCCTCGCCGCGCATGTTTGCGGAGACGGACGAGCACATCAGGTTCGCCACGGTGCGGATGAACGATTCCCTCGCCGCGCTTTCGCTTCCCTCCGCGCCCACCGCGCCGACGATCCTCAGGTTCCGGGCGATCGTGTTGCGCCGCACTTTCATGAAAGGCCAGATCACGCGTCCAAGGCATTCGCCAACCGCGAAGACCGTCTCAGCGGCCAACTGCCGGAACAAGGCGGCGACGGCTGAGTGCGCCCACGCCTCCACCCGCCACTTCGCTTTTTTAACGAATCCGGCTTCCATCCTAGTTCAGCTCCTCCCGCCTACCGAGGGTGATCGCGATACCGAGCGAGCCGACGAACACGAAGTAACAGGCGAGCAGCTCCAGATAGCTCTTACAGATGCGCGGGATCTCCGGGGAAAAGGCATCACCGAGCACAGCCTCCCAGAACTGCGGTGCGCCGATCACGCGGTTGAAAACATAAATGATCAGCAACGCCGCCGCGATAAGGCCAGCTCCCGCGTGGTGACCCATCGTTTCAAAAAAACGCAGCATCACCCAGCGATGGCGGATGATCGTGATCAGCGCCGCGCCGAGCAATGCGCCGATCACCCATGCATCGGGAAACGGCCATTTTAGGATACCGGAGATAAAATCCTCCAACTCGCCGACCAGCGCCGCCGCCAGCCCGAACGCCAGCACCCGGCACACGGCGCGGCGGGGCCCCGAGTGTGCCATCGCGCCAGCCATCACCACGGTGGCCGCCGCAAGCAGCGCGGCCTGCATCAGTTCCACCGTCCCCCGCTCCAGCGGTGCGCCCGGGCGGTTCGGCAGCCAGGCGGGCAGCAAGATCGTCACGGAACCCGCACAGATCAACAACCCGCGCAGCAGGGTGGTCTTCCACCCGCCCGCTCCGGCGCTTCGGTTGTCTGGTTTCGGCACGAACCTGACTAGTCCATGGAGCACACCCCGCGCAAGGCGGATGAGCGGGAATCGCCCGCCGCCGGAATTTTTCGGGTTTGCCGGAAAGCCCCGCCCCTGCCAGATTCCGGCCGCCGTGAAGACAATTTTTGAGAAAATCCGCGACGGAGAGATCCCCGCCGATGTGATTTACCGCGACGAGCAATGCTTCGCCTTCCGCGACATTTCCCCGCAAGCACCGGTTCACATCCTGATCGTCCCCAACCAACCCATCCCCCGCGTCGGCGAGGCGGAACCCGCGGATCAGGTGCTTCTCGGCCACCTGCTTCTCACCGGCGCTAAGATCGCCTCCGACCTCGGCCTGTCGGAAAACGGCTTCCGCGTGGTGATCAACAACGGCCCGCATGGCGGCGAGACCGTCCCGCACCTCCACGTCCACCTACTCGGCGGCCGTCAACTCACCTGGCCCCCAGGCTAACCTCCAAATTTCAAATCTCAACTTTCAACCTGAGATCATGCGCTGCCGCCCGCCTCTTTCTTGAGAGTTGAAATTTGAATTTTGAATTTTTTATGACTGCACGTTTTTTCCAACTCTTCACCGGGGTCTTCGCCACTGCTGTTTCCTGCCAGCCCCAGCAGTCCTGCCAGCCGCGATACGAAAAAGTGGTACTTGTCCATGGCATCCTTGAAGATGGCGTATCCTTCGAGCCTTTACGCCTCCGTTTGGTAAACCATGGGATCCAATGCCACGTCCCGCAGCTCAAGCCAAACGATGCCCGCGACGGCATCGAACAGCTCGCCGAGAGCCTCAAGGAGGAGATCGACAAGGAATTCGGCCCGACTGAGCGCTTCGCGATGGTGGGCTTCAGCATGGGCGGCCTCGTTTCCCGATATTACCTGCAGAACCTCGGCGGCGCCGAACGCTGCGACACGTTCATCACCGTCTCGTCCCCCCACCACGGCACGAACGTGGCCTACGCCTACCCTGGCAAGGGTGCTCGCCAGATGCGGCCCGGTAGCCCGTTCCTGAAAGACCTAGAGGCCACCGAAGACCGCCTTGGGGACATCCCCGTGGTTTCCTACCGCACCCCCATGGATCTCATCATCCTCCCCACCGAGTCCTCCGTCTGGAAACGCGCCGAAAATTATTCCCACCCCGTCATCCTCCATCCTCTCATGCTCTACTCAAAGCCCGTTCTCGATGATATCGAGAAACGCATGGTCGTCAAAAAAGAGGGAGCGTAGGATTCCGTCCACCGTCGTCCGCACTTTGACCCTCCGGTGATTCACCAAAGGCTGGAGGTGTCGTGCCACAACCACTTCACGGGTGTCTTTTTTTACATACTGACCTTTTAAGAAATGCTCCCGTCAGGAATCGAACCTGAATCTAAGGTTTAGGAAACCCTTGTTCTATCCGTTGAACTACGGGAGCTGTCAGGGCAGATAGATACGGTTTACGTGGGAACGGCGCAAGCCTGGGCGTGTAAAATCTCTTCTGTAAAAGCGAGTAGCTGATTTCACCTGCGATTCACCGTTCAAGGCCTTCAGTCTGAAGCTGCGAAGCCAAACAAACCAAGACCATGAACGAACAAATCGAACCTACCCTCCAAGACCAACTCCTCAAGATTCTTTTCGCCGACGGCCTCGGCGAGGGGCTCGCGAACATCGCCCAACTCCTTATGAACGCCGCCATGCTCATCGAGCGTGAAAATCACCTCGGTGCCGACCCTTACCAACGCGGCGTCAAGCGCAACGGCCATGCCAATCAAAGTGGTCGGGTGTCGCATTTCAACATTCAGATCCTGTTTGATCGGCCATTATCGGGTTCACAGCCCCTGAAAATCCCGTAGCGCGATTTTGACGGAGACCAACCCCCATTTCTCCGCCCTCCGTTCCTGTCCAATCGCTCTTTCAACGACCTTCTTCCTCAGGGCACCGGATCGCTTTCGGAACTGCGGAAAGGAGATGGCGGCAAGATCCTTGTGGCGGCTCTTCTTCGCAAACAGACATCGGCAGGCAACCGCTGACTTGCGCAACGCCTCGCGATGGGACATACGGGAAGCGTAAGCTGGCTCGTAGTGGCTTTCGGCAAGAACAAAGCGAACCGGAAAAAACTATGCATATTAGAGACAATGTTAAAATGCGAAACCTCGTATGATGCCCTCGCACTACCCAACAAGTGTGCTAACATAGCTTCCCCCCACCTTGCTTGTGGGAGAAGCGGAGGAAACCGATTTAGGACACCACGGACGTAGATCCAGAGG
>CAMBQC010000103.1 GCA_945869855.1 Prosthecobacter debontii | reverse complement strand
GCACCGCCGGCGCGCGGCATACTAGAGGCGTAGTAGGTGGCTTTCCCGGGGATCACCCACTCGGGAGCTTTGGTGTAAGGCACCAGGTATGCCTCCGGGCGGCGGCAGGCGACCATCCCAAAGCCGGCGAGCGCGGTGGAGGAGCCCATCAGCTTGAGGAAGGTGCGGCGCGAGGTTTCCAGTTCGTCCTGGTTCGCCATTTCGGCAGCACCCTGCGGGAACTCGCGGTCTAGCCAGGTTCTGAATTCGGCGGTGTCACGGAGTTGTCCGCCGCTGCGCCACGAAACAGTCGTTTCGTCCTGCGGGATTTCCGGATGGTTCCAAATGCGTTTACTCATATCAGGGCGGCGGGAAAAATTTTCGTTGGGAAAGGGTTAGCGGTGGCAGGCCGTGCAGCTAGCTTTTGGATGGACGTTGAAGGTTTCCTTCAGCTTCTTGCCAAGATCGACGGTGGTCTTGACCGATCCGTCGGTGGTGTATTTCGCCACATCGCCATCGCCGTAATTGAAATTGAAAACTTCCTCCAGCGGGCGCAGGTGGTTCTCCGGCGCGCGGTGGCAATCGAGGCACCAGCCCATCGAGTGGGGTTGATCCTGATAGACCACATCCATCTTGTGGATGTCGCCGTGGCAGCTCTGGCAGGAAATCCCTCGGTTCACATGGGCGGAATGATTGAAATACACGTAGTCTGGGGACTTGTGGACGCGCACCCACTCGATCGGCTTGCCGTCGTAGCGAGGGTGCGCAGGATTCATTGAAACATGCAGCGGCTCAAGCTTCGGGCTGTCCTTCTGGACGTGCTGGTGGCAGTTCCAGCAGGTGTTGCCGCTGGGAATATTGGAATGCCCGGAAACGTCCGCGAACGAATGGCAGTATCGGCAATCGAGACCGAGCTGATCGACATGAATCTTGTGTGAGAACGGGATCGGCTGGTTCGGTTTGTATCCCACTACTTGTGCCTTCGGCGTAGCGTAGTAATTGATCGCGACAACGACCCCGGCGCCCACCGTTCCGAGGCAAAATGCGATTTGTAGTGGCAGCAGGTTGGACCAGCGTGGGAAAATGTTTGCCATGGGGAATGATGGGGAGTGGCGTGCGCCGCGCAGAAACTTGGTAGCTTGTGAAAAATTTCACAAGCGTTATTCTTGAACATTTTTTCTTTTCCCGCCGCTCAGCTGCTATGTTGATTGGCAGCTCAAAGGTGATAAAAACCTTATCGAATCACTCCGGCAACGGGTCGTGGCGGAAGCGGTGGTGCTGTTTCCGAATCATCATGTCGTAGGGCGTATCAATGAGCGGATAGTGCAGCAGAGCGCGCTCCGACCATTTCACGGCCCCCGCGCGGTCGCCCATGGCGAAGCGGACTTCCGCCATCGTGTCAAGATATGCCGCCTGTCTAGGGTTTTCAGCGAGTGCGGTCTGGAGGTGTTTTTCCGCCTCGGGAAGCTTTATTCGGGCACGTGATGCGAGCCATGCGGCGGTGTTGCGGGTATTGTCGCAATCGGGGAAACGCTCGATCACATCGGAAATTCGCATCCACGATTCCCCGAACCATTTCTCAAGCTCTTTGTTGAGACCGACTTTGCGAAGCATGGGAAAGAAGTCGTCCGCAAGGATACCGTCGGTCTTGAAATTTTGGTAAATTCCATCGAGCAGGGCGATAGCGCGCTCGCGATCACCGGGCAGCACGGCGAGTGCTTTTGATAGATCGGCATTGAGGCGCGCCTTGGAGTATCCGGATAGGGCTCCACCGGAAAACTGTTTACTCGCATAGGCCTGCGCTAGGATCTCGTAACAGGAAGCCGCAATCTCCCAGCGGCCATCCTCAAACATCGAGCGGGCATACGTATCGAGTACGGCCACAAAATCGCTTTCCGAAGCATCCGCATGCAAGGCGGCACGGCGATACCAAACCGCTGCCTGTTTCAGTTCACCACCATAGACGTAGAGACTTCCGATACGGTAACAACTAGGCGAGTATCCGAGTGAAAGCTTTTCGGCGAGCGCGTCATGTTCCGCGGCTCGTTGTGTGAAACCCGCACGCCGCAAAGTGACGGCCATGTAAGCATGGAAATCGGGTGAGTTTTTTAAGTTGCCAGTCTCCTCAATGAGGCCGACGGCGTCTTTCCAACGCGACGCGGCGCTGAGATACTTGTCGATCGAAGGCCACATCGCGGAGGCTCTGGAATCCTCATCGAGCGCATCGCGCGCCTTCAAGGCGGTCGCCACATCCTGCCTCGCGACTGCCAGCGTGCGTATCCTTTCAAGATGGTCATGATTGTCTTGCTTGTCCGCTTCCGGGCTTTTTTTGATCACTTCCCAGACCTTATCCAACCACTTATCATACAAATGGTCGGGATCGGATCCCACCCCGAAGAGTGCCATCATGACACGTAGCATGTCGGGACGGGTGATGCCCGGCTCGATTTCCGCGACCCAAGCCAGCCATTCCGCGACCTCCGGCTCCTCGCCGAAAGCCGTCGAGAGAAGCTCCCACCAGCGATTCTCGTCATTGCCGACCCAGATCGCACCGTAGGCCGCCGCGAAGCGCGGGGCACCGGAACCGGGTTGGAACAGAGAACCCATGAAATTGATGAAGCTCTCCGGTCGCTCCTTCGCGAAATTTGCCAGCGGCGCGGAGTAAGCCTCACTAAGTTCCTTCGAGAGCCCTCGCGTTTCCAGGAAGCCGGCGATCATCAGCAGTTCATTGAGCGACGAACCACCGCCGTCACCCTCCTCTTCATCGATCATCTTTGCGAAACGCTCTTTAACCCACGCGTTGTAATCAGGCTTCTCCGGATCCAGCCCGAACGTCTCAAGCGCCTCAGCGATGCGTTCTTGGGAGAGGTAATGCATGAAGCCGAGCTCGGGACTTTCCTTCGCCTGATATTTCTCCACCTCCGCCATCCTGCCGAGCGCGGCGAGCGACGCGACCGCCTGCGGTTGTTCGTTGGAGTCACGGGCGTTCAGTATCTTTAAAAGCGCTGCGAAATCGGAGTCTTTGACCTTTTTTCCCTCCCAGCGTTTCAGCGCGATATCCACATAGGCTGGCAGTGCTTGAACTCCCTTCACGCCGTTACCGTTCTGGCGGATCCAAAGTGTCGGATCACCTTGCAGCACTTTGAGACCCGCAAGCAGCCGCGCGCGCTTGGACTCCTCCGCCAGCCGCACCGCTCCATCCAAATCGCCCCTGACCCGGAGCAGCGTGATTTCCCAATCCTCCGTCGCCACATCCTCGGGAGCAGGCGGATCCTCCATCCCCTTGCCGAGTTTCCCCATGCTCCGATAAACCCACGCCAAAGCGATCAGATCGTTAGGCTCCTTCGCCGACATCTTCAGCAGTTTTTCCGCTGTCTCGAAATCATTTACCGCGAGTGCCTCCTGGGCGCCCCGCATCGCAATCCCCCGTATCAACGGAGTTATTTCCATTCTAGTCTCAGGACGTTTCTCCAGCGAGTAAAGTTTCAATATCTGAAAGTAGGCCTTTATCCGGCGGAGCTCGTTGATGTGGTTCGCCTTCAAGTTTTGCGGAGCCGTCTGGTATCGCTGGATCTGCTCGAAAATCTCCGGAGGAGTCTCGGGCCTGATGCGCAGCTCCACTTTCTCAAGGACAGCCGCCGCGCGCTTCGCCCTTTCCGGATCATCAGAAACACTGGCCGCGCGCAGCATTTCGAGAGCCGCCTCGCCCTCTTCCCAGAGAGCACGGGTGGCATCCTCCCTTTCGCGAAACGAATCCGATGACAGCTGCGTGACCAGATCCTCCACTCCCTCCGCGCCGGCTTTCGGGCCTGCCGCCGCCGCCGCGAATGCCGCGCAAGCCATCAGGGACAACAGGGAAAGCGTCGCGGGAAACTTCATAGGTGGGGGAAACATGACCCATCTGGTGGAGGTTTCAACCTCGCCGTCGGAAAAAAAGGGGAACCGCTGTGCCGTCTTTGGCGCTGTGAGCCACGTTCCGGTCGCTCAAAAAGTGGGGTCGTCCTTCGGGTTGCATGTCTTCCTAGGAAGGCATGACAATCGCCCGGCGGTTAGTGACCCCGTAATATTCACATCGGTCCGGGCCAGCTACCAAACTAGTCGAACACAGCAGTAGGCCACTAATCTATCCACGCCCCCCCGCCCCGCGCAACAACTTTTGAGATGACTCGGCCTGTGCTGAACTAAAAAATTTGTAAAAAGTCGCCATGCCGGATGAGTAACGTTGGCATGAAACGCATTCCCGCCATCGGCTGTCTCTTCGTTAGTCTCGCCCTGCTTCCCGCCCACGCCGAGAAAAAGCAAGCCCCCACCGCATGGACGGATCCGAAAACCGCAAGCGTGGAGGATCCTGATTTCCTAATCCAAGGCGAGTATCGAGATGAAAACATGGGAGCACAGGTCGTTGCTCTCAGCGGAGGGAACTTCGATGTTTATCTCCATGAGGGAGGACTCCCTGGCGCGGGATGGGAGAACGGCAAAGCACGGACAGCTGTGAAAGGTTTACGGGTAAAAGAATCCTCAGAAACGGATAGGTTTACCATCGCTTTGGAGGAAGGCTTCCTCACCCTGAAAACTCCCGATGGAACGTTGCGAAAGCTTACGCGGATCGAACGAGAAAGCTCCACACTCGGCGCAAAGCCGCCGGCGGGCGCCATCGTCCTTTTTGATGGCACGAACACGGACGCATGGGAGAACGGCAAGATGATCGATGGTCTCTTGCAGGCGACGAACGTGACTAGCAAGCGAACCTTCGCCAGTTATCAACTCCACCTCGAGTTCCGCACGCCCTACATGCCCGCCGCCCGTGGCCAAGGGCGCGGCAACAGCGGCATCTACCACAGCGGACGCTGGGAGACGCAGATCCTCGATTCATTCGGACTCGAGGGTAAGGACAACGAGACCGGCGGCATCTACTCCGTCGCCCAGCCGCGCCTCAACATGTGCCTCCCTCCGCTTGCATGGCAAACCTACGATGTCGATTTCACCGCCGCCAAATTCGACGCCGAAGGCAAGCGTATCGCATGGCCGCGCATCACCGTCAAACTCAACGGTGTCCTCGTTCACGAGGATCTGGAACTCACCAAAGAAAACACCGCCTCCGCCCCGCTCAACACGCCGCTCACCTCCCCCGAGGGACCCGTTTTTCTGCAGAATCACAACAATCCCGTCGCGTTCCGCAATATCTGGATCAAGCCGGTGCAATGAATAGTAAAAGACCCGCGACCTCTCGCTCAGCGCAAATATTTTAGAGAGTTGAAAGTTGCCAACCCTGCCCACCCGTCCCTAGGTTCCCCTCTCCCAATTCAGAACTTAATGAATATCGTCGTCGAAAAACAGCCGAAATGCATCGCAACCCTCAACGTGGAGGTTCCTGCCGCCGATGTCGCAGCGAAGCGCACGAAGATCGCCTCCACCTACGCCTCGCAGGCAAAGATCGCCGGTTTCCGCCCCGGCAAAGCGCCAAAAAATGTGGTCCAGCAGCGATTCGGGAAACAGATATTTGAAGAGCTGACCGATGCGCTTTTCGGCGAGGCCTGCGATCAGGTGTTGGAAAAGGAGAACATCAAGGTGCTCGATTTTGGATTTCCTGATAACCTCAACGAGCGCCCGGACGGCTCTATCACTTTCGAAACGAAGCTGATCCTCGCTCCGGAAATCACACTGCCGGAATACAAGGGCATTGAGGTGAAAGCCCCATCCGCCGAAATCACCGATGAAGAACTTGATGCGCAGCTCCAGGACCTTCGCGTGCGCCTCGCCGAGTTCGAGGACGTCGATGGCCGCCCCCTGCAAGCGGATGACATCGCGGTCGTCGATTTCACCACCACATGCGGCGGGCTGCTGCTGACCGAAGTGATCGGCGACAAAGGC
>CAMBQC010000102.1 GCA_945869855.1 Prosthecobacter debontii | reverse complement strand
TCAAGGTATTTTTCGATTTTTTATGGGCACGAAAAAACCGCCTCCCCTCGTGGGAAGGCGGTTGGATGGTTAGATATGTTATCTAATCAATTATTAGCTCAGAGGGAGGATTTAATCGAATTAAACTTGGCACTCTTGATACTAAGTTCTTTTTCGAGTTTCAAAATATCCTGACCTAGGGTGAGAAGCGTGGCGAGTTTGGTTTGGATATTTCCCCCAATTTTTCCATTTCTATCAGCTTTCGAAATACGTTTGGTCTTACCTGCACCCTTTAGCCAGGTAGAAATGGTAAATTGCGAAACTCCATATTTATTGGACGCCACGCTCTGGCCGCCGCGGCCGTTGGCTGCGTTGTGGCTCTCCACGAAGGAGATAATTTTGCTTTTTTCCTCTGCGGTGTAGCGTTTGCCGCGGACGATATCTTTCTTAGTTGATGTGCTCATTGCATGGCGAACCTACAAAACGAAATAGATCATGCAAGATAAAATATCAGTAGTTTAAGTAGGCGTTTTAATACTCCGATAACAAAGAAAGAGCAGCTGATTCCGCGAAGCCCTCCACCCAAACATCGGCTCCAGCTTTGATCTTTTCCCTAGATATGATCCCGCCGAATCCAACCATCACATCGACATCAGGCTTGGTCTCAAGATCGGAGATCCCGTCGCCGATCATCACGACTCGGGCGGGCGAGGTTGCCCGTTTCCACTCCTTGATGATCTCGTTCTTGCCATGATTGCGGGTTGTTGGGAAATCCGCGCCGTATCCCGCGTAAGTGCCGTATTCATTGAAAAAAACCGGAACCGCCTCCACATGATCGATTCCGAGATGATCTGCCAGCGGCCTGATGAGCGGCTCGAATCCTCCGGAAAGAATCACCGGAATCCAGCCCTTCGATTTAGCCGTTACAATGAACTCACGCGCACCGGTAACGATATGATCGACGTAAAGCCGGGCGACCTCGTCCGCCATGGATTGATTAGGTTTGATGATCTCCATCCTTTTTCCGAATACCTCGTTCAAGGCCAAGTCACCGTTCATGGCAGCATTTGTCAAAGCGACGACTTGTCCAAAAATTGCAGGTTCGGACAGGCGCGCCAGTTCGTCGATGCCTTCGATGGCAGACAATGTGGAATCGCAATCCACAAACAATAGTTTTGCTTTGGGTATGGTGAGCCGATGAATGGTCACAATTGTTCCATCCGCGATTTCATCGAATAGTTCGATCATATCCGTATTCGCGAGGCGGATGCAGCCATGGCTCGATGGAGTGCCGAGCAGATCTTCGCGGTTCGTGCCGTGGATGTAAATATTGCGCTCCAAGGTATTCGCGTTTTGATCATCCAAGCCGTCGAGTCGTAGGATGCGGGATAAGATTAGGTCGCGTTCGTCATCATCCTGCGGATTCCAAATCCCGACCGGCACCCGCGCATTGAAACGGGTATAAATCGGCTCGCCCTTGCCGATTTTTCCCGCGATGGCGAAGCGTCCGGTGGGCGTGCGGAAACTACCGTCCACGAAGCCCATCCCCTTCTCGCCGCTGGAGATGCGGTAGGTGCGTATGAGTTCATCGCGACGGAAGAGGTCGAGTTCCTGGCGATCGAGGGAGATTTCAATGCGTGTCATGGGAGTGATGGAAAACAGCGAGAGAGTTATGGCCGCCCAAGCCATGCGCAAGTTTGTAAACGGGACCGAGGCATGGCGTGGTGGTCTCCGGTGCATCCATGTCACACGCTCCGAACGTTCCGGGAAGATTGGCGGGCAGCGTGGCGTCTTCCATGAAACGAAGCAAAATCACGCTTTCCAGCAAGCCGCTCGCCCCGACGGTGTGGCCGATGAACGGCTTGAGCAGATGCAGCGTGGCTTTGCCGGAAAGGAAAGACCGCTCGGCAGCGGCTTGGACTTTTGTGCCGGTGGCGTGGGGGCAGATCGCGGCAGGTTCGCCGCAGGTTGCGATCGCCTTATTGAGAAGCAGGTTTGTCCGACCACCACCTTTCGGGATGCCGACGGGATCCGCGCCATCCGAGTTGTTGGCAAAATGCGTGATCACTGATTTGCCTTTTTCCGATTTGGAAAGCGCGATGGCGGCGGCTCCTTCGGCGGGGATGAAGCCGTCGGTAGCGTAGGAAAACGGGTTGAGCCGCGTAGCGGTGGCGAGCAGGCCAGAGTCCGCGTAGTTATCTAACAGTAGCGGCACGAGCGGAAGATCGACGGCGACCACTAGAGCGCGTTCCGCTTGGTCGGCATCGAGTAGGATTTTCGCGAGGCCTAGGGCGTCTAGGCCTGCCGAGCAGCCGCTGGCGACGAGGTGGTTCGGCCCGAACATGCCGAGCTCGATGGAAATGGCAGTGGCGGGTTCACTGTGGATCGTGTTGCTGGCGGTCATCAGCTTGAAGGGCCGCCGCCCTGGCCACGGGCCGAGCCAGCCCGCGGCGTTGCCACGGCTGGTGCCGACGATGAGCGCTGCGTCGGCGAGTTGTTCCGCATTCCATCCGGCGGCGGAAACCGCCTGCCGCGCGACATGCACCGCGGCCATTGAGGCGGGGCTCCATTTCCGATGGGTCAGCAATCGCCTTGGCTCGATCCAAGCACCCGTCAAAGCAGCATGGCGGCTGTCGTTTCCCAACAGCTCGCCGAGCAGGCGGACCGCAGTTTCCCCCCGTGAGATCGCCTGGAAATGAGATTCGACATCGTGCCCCAGGGAGGAGAGCGCGCCGAGGCCGACGATGGAAGGGTGTGAAGTGATGCCCTCCGGTAACAAGCCCAGCGCGAACGGCAACCCAAAACAGGCTCGTGCGTGGTTTTCGGCCTTTGCTCTTCGGGCGCGAGTGCCTCATAAGCGGCGCGGCGATGAAGTCCGTTCTGGAAACAATCAATGGCGGCGCGGAATACCTCGGCAAACGCGGTATCGGGGAAGCGCGGCGCAACATGGAGCACCTGCTCGCGCACCAGCTCGGCTGCACGCGGATGCAGCTCTACACGCAGTTCGACCGCCCGCTGGAGGAGGAAATCCTTGCCCCTTTGCGCGAGTCGTTGAAAAAACGCGGCGAGGGGATTCCGCTCCAGCACTTGCTGGGAAGCGTCGGGTTCCATGGCCGTGATTTCCTCTGCGACGCCCGCGCGCTGATCCCGCGCCCCGAGACTGAGGAGCTTGCGGAAATGATCCTCAAGCTCCTGCCCGCCGGTCCGTTGGACATCCTCGATATGGGCTGCGGCTCCGGGGTGCTCGGCTTGACGCTGGCGGCAGAGAGTCCGGAATCCCATGTGACGCTTGCAGATATATCGGAGGAGGCGCTTTCCCTTACGAAAGAGAACGCGGAGAAACTCGGCATACAAAACATCACGCTCGTCCACAGCGATCTCCTCTCTTCCATCACCGGCCGCTTCGATCTCATTGCCGCGAATTTGCCCTACGTCCCGGACGGCGAGGCGGCGGAGATGGCTCGCGAACTCCGCCACGACCCCGCGCTCGCTCTGTTTTCGGGCGCGGACGGTCTGGATCTCTTGCGGCGCTTCGTGCCTGAGTCCTTCGGTTTCCTGAAATCTAGCGGCTTACTGGCTCTCGAAATCGGCCACGATCAGGCTTCCCAGCTTCGCGAGTCTTTGGAATCCTCCGGCTTCCGGGAAATCAAAATCCGCACCGATCTATCCGGCATCGCCCGTTTTCCCTTCGCCGGACACCCTTAATTAACACCATCTAATGGATAAACTCGTCGTCCACGGCGGCTCCGTCATCAAGGGAGCCATCAATATCTCCGGCTCCAAGAACGCCTCGCTGCCCATCCTCGCCGCCACGATCCTCACTGGCGAGGACTGCATCATCCGCCGCGTGCCGGACGTTTCCGATACGAATTACATGCTGCAGATCCTCAGTGCCCTCGGCGCGGATGTGGAGCGATCCTCCGGCACCGTCCGTATCACCTGCGCCGATATTTCCGACGAGGCTCCCTACGAACTCGTCCGCCGCATGCGCGCATCCATCTGCGTGATGGGGCCGCTGCTTGCGCGGAAAGGCCGGGCCGTCGTCTCGCTGCCGGGCGGCTGCGTGATCGGCGACAGGCCCGTCGATCTCCACCTGAAAGGCATGGCCGCGCTCGGCGCGAAGATCGAGTTCGAGAGCGGCAACATCATCCTCACCGCCCCCGACGGATTGCGCGGCGCGGAAATGGATCTGCGCGGCGAAAGCGGCCCCACCGTCCTCGGCACCGACAACGTGATGATGGCTGCGACCCTCGCCGAGGGCATCACCGTCATCGAATCCGCCGCCGCCGAGCCGGAGGTGCTCGACCTCGCGAATTTCCTCAACGCCATGGGCGCGAAGATCACCGGCGCAGGTACTAGGCGCATCGTAATTGAGGGTGTGAAGGAGCTGAAAGGCGTCGAGCACACCGTCATCCCTGATCGCATCGAGGCCGGCACCTTCATGGCCGCCGCCGCGCTGGCAGGTGAGGGGGTGACCCTCCGCCGCGTGAACCGCGACCATCTCAAGGCTATCACCGATGCGATCGTGAAATCCGGCCACAAGGTAACCTTCAACGAAAAGGGCGATTCCTGTTTCATCGAGCGCGGGGAAACCCTCGTCGGCGTCGATCTGGTGACCGCGCCGTTCCCGGGTTACCCGACGGACATGCAGGCGCAGATGACCGCCCTGCTCGCCACCACTCCCGGCATCAGCGTGGTCAAGGACACGATTTTCCCGCAGCGCTTCATGCACTGCGCCGAGCTGAAACGGATGGGCGCGGACATCAAGGTGGACAACGGCAGCGCCATCATCCGCGGCGTCGAGCAACTCTCCGCCGCCCCGGTCATGGCCTCCGACCTACGCGCCTCCGCCGCCCTCGTCCTCGCCGCCCTCCGCGCGAAAGGCAGCACCGAAATCTCCCGCCTCTACCACATCGACCGCGGCTACGAGCACATCGACGAGAAACTCATCACCCTAGGTGCGAATGTTGAGCGGGTGCGGGTGTGAGGAAAACCGGTAGGGATGACGTAGTTCCATTTTTTAATCACGAAAGGTAAGAAGCCGGACATCCGGTATCCGGAGTGAGCGAGTGGGATTGTATCCGGTGTGTGGATCACGAAGCAGGTGTTGGAAGGTGCGTGCTGCGGATCCGTTGTCCCGGACGGCAACCGGAGCATACTTGGACTGCGACAGCCCGCCGTAGTCCTATCTCACGTCTTTACCGCAGCGATAAACCTACCACTATCATCGCGATACCCTGTTTGAACCCCTCTCTCCAAGACCCCGTTGTTGTCAGTTCTTCCCGCCTCACATGGCTGGATGCATGGCGTGGGTTGGCTGTGTTGTGGATGATCGAAACGCATTGTTTCAATGCCTTCAAGGATACGGACTGGCAGCAATCGGCTTGGTTCCCATGGCTGAACTACGCGAACGGGCTGGTGGCTCCCTCCTTCCTGTTCATCGCCGGATTTGTCCAGGGACATGCAATGCGCCGGGTGTGGGAACGCGGGGATAGGGTGCGAATCGGCAAATCGCGCGTCGTTCGGTTGGTGCTTGTCTTTGCGCTTGGGTATGCGCTGCGATTGCCTTTGGTCGCTTGGGTCAGCGGGACGGAGAGCTTCGTCGGCGTTCTGGTGCGGTGGCTGTGCACGGTGGATGTTTTGTCCTGTCTGGCGGTCTCGCTGGGCTTGCTGCTGGTGCTGGGCAAGCTTTGCCGGAACAGTCGGCTATTCGATCTGCTGGCCTCCCTTTTAGCGATCGGCTCCGTGGCACTGGCTCCGCTCGCGACCTCGTGGACGCAGGGAAACCCGTTTTCCAGCCTGGTGCTCACATGGACGAACGGCAGCTATGGCGCATTGTTTCCGCTGCTGCCATGGTTCGGATTCGTCGCCCTAGGTGCGGTTTTCGCCCG
>CAMBQC010000101.1 GCA_945869855.1 Prosthecobacter debontii | reverse complement strand
CATCGATCTCGGCGATGGCGGCGGCGGTTTCCTGTAGGGGGCGGAGATGGGTGACGACCTGCTGACGGAGGCCGAGGAAGAGTTCGTATTCGAGCTGCTTGGAGCGTTCCTCGGCACCTAGGACCTTGTTCTCCATTTCCTTGAGCGCGGGGGTGATGTAGCGCTCGGCGTTCGACATGGTTTGCTTGCGGGTGTAGTCGACAGGGACTTTGGCAAGCTGGCTGGTGGTGATCTCGATGAAGTAGCCGAACACGTTGTTGAACTTGATCTTGAGGGAATCGATGCCAGTGCGTTTCCGCTCGTCTTCCTGGAGGCGGGCGATCCAGTCCTTTCCTCCGCGGGCGGCGGAGCGGAGTTCGTCGAGCTCGGGGGAATGACCGTCGCGGATGATGTTGCCGTCCGTTACATTTGCTGGGGGCTCGTCGCTCAAAGCGGCTTCTAACAGGTCAGTGAGTTCTGGGAGGGGGTGGAGGTGATTGAGGATTGTTGATTGATGATTGTTGATTTTTGATTGGAAGAGGGTGGAGAGGTCTTCGACTAGGGTGGGGATTTGTTTTAGGGAGATGCAGAGGGATTGGAGGTCGCGGGGGTTGCCGGAGTTTTGGGAGAGGCGGGAGGTGGTGCGCTCGATGTCGCGGATGTTTTTGAGGGACTCGCGGGCTTTGGATAAAAGGAAGGGTTCGGCGAGCAGGGCGGCGATGTTTTCCTGGCGGGCAGTGAGGGCGGCGAGGTCGCGGAGGGGGTGGAGCAGCCAGTTGCGGAGGAGGCGTCCACCCATGGGAGTCTGGGTGCGGTCGAGGACGGCGAGGAGGGTGTGCTTGGGGCCGGAGCGGGACTCGATGAGGTCGAGGTTGCGCTGAGAGGCCTGGTCGATGAGGACGTGCTTGCCGTTTTCTAACAGGCGGGGCGGGTTGAGGTGCTCGCAGGGGCGGCGGAGCTGGTGGATGAGGTAATGGAGGGCGGCTCCGGCTGCAGCGGAGGCGGCGGGGAGATTGGCGCAGCCGAAGCCGTCGAGCGAGTGGACGTTGAAATGGTTTTTCAGGAGATCCGTGGCGTGCTCCGGGAGAAAGGTGTAGCCATCGTAGGGGAGGGCTAGGGGATGGTTTTCCGAGAAATCCGCGATCTGGTGATCGGGGATCAGCAGTTCAGAGGGCGAGAGCCGGGCGAGCTCGTCGAGGAGCTGGGCGGCGTCCGCAAACTCGGCGATGATGAACTCGCCAGTGGTGTGATCGATGGCGGCGAGGCCGAAGCTGGATTTGTATTTTGAGAGGGCGGCTAGGTAGTTCGGGCGCTGATCGTCGAGGAGAGTGAGGTCGTCGATGGATCCGGCGGTGAGAATGCGGGCGATTTCGCGCTCGACGAGTTTCCCGGGGATGGCCTCGGAGGTTTGTTCGGCAATGGCGACGCGTTTACCGGCCTTGAGGAGGCGGGCGATGTAGTTTTGTGCGGCGTGATAGGGGACACCGCACATGGGTGTGCCGCCGCGTTTCGTGAGGGCGACGTTGAGGATGGGCGCGGCGGTTTTCGCGTCCTCAAAGAACATTTCGTAGAAATCCCCTAGGCGGTAGAAGAGAATGATGTCAGCAGGCAGGCGTTTCCTCATGGCGAGGTATTGGGCCATCATGGGTGTGGTGGAGCCGGACATGCTCGATGCTGCGCATCGAAAGCTCAAAATTCAAAATTCAAAATTCAAGGAAGAGGCATATGTCTTGCGCGACAGAAGAAAGTGGATACCGGATCATGAGGGAATATGAACCGCAGATGGACGTGTATTTTTAAGAACGAACGTTCCTGGCGCCCGTGTTGGAAGATCGATTGAATCTGGAAAATTCTGACATTCCTGTTTTTCTTTTCTTCCATCTGCGTCCATCAGCGGTTCTATACTTCCAATGGATGGCGCTGTGAAAGAACAGGCGCTGAATCGGGGGTTGTGATTTTTCTGGGGCTGTTGAGGATGGGCGTGTGAAGGATTTGAGGAAAGTACGGGACGTGGTGTTCGGGGGGGTCGATTTCGAGGGCGCGGGGGCGCAACGTGGCAGGGAGGATTGGCCTGTGCAGATCGGGATGGCGACGTGGTCGCTGGAGGGCGGGTATGGGAATCAATTTGTTTCGTTTCTCGAATGCGAGGGCGCGGTGGATTGGTATGCGAAGAAGATCCACGGGATCGACGAGGCAAAGCTGGCGGGTGCTCCGAGTTTGCTTTCGCTGTGGCCGGAGGTGAACGGACGGCTGGGGAACGGGGCGGTGCCGGTGGCGCATGCGAAGGGGACGGAGAAACGTTTTTTGCGGAAATTTCCGGGGAATCCGTTTGATCCATGGGTGGATACCTTGCTGTTGGCGCGGGCGGCGCTGCCTGATTCGAAAAAGCATTCGCTGGGTGTGTTCTGCGAGGATGTGGGTGTGGCGGAAAAGGTGCGGGATCTGGTACCGGGGCGCGACTGGCATGATGCGCTTTTCGATGCGGTGGCGAGTCTGGTTTTGCTGGAGTGGATCATCAAGCGTTACGGGCTGGAGGATCTGCCCCTGTGGGCGCTGGTTTCGCCGAACAACGGGGCATGGCACCGGTTGCGGAAAGCGATGAGCTGATGTTCGAAACTTTAAAATTTAAACTTTAACCCTTAAGGAAGATGATGAGGCGGTCTTTGCAAGTTGTTTTCGGGGTGTTGTTAGCGGGGCTGTTCGTTTTCGTGGTGACGCGTGATCCGCGCAAGCCGTCCTTGCCGCGTTGGGAAAAACAGGAGCGGCAGATGGAGAGCGCGGTAAGCAAGGCCGCCGAGCGGCAGCGTGATAGCGCCGACACCACGCTGATCCGCGGCTTGCTGAAAGAGGATCTCTCGCATCGTGATTTCGATTTCCCGCTGGTAGTGGAGGCGGTTTCCGGGAAGAAGGTTTTGCCGGCAAGTGAGAGGGGATCGCGGGTTAGGGTGACTGCGGCGATCACCGCAGTGATGGATGAGTTGCTGGTGGAGATGAACGCCGAAGGTTCGCCGACACGCGGCTTGCGGCGCATCAATGAAGGCTCGCGGTTTTTTGAGGACGGCTTGCTGGAGGGTTTGGAAAAACTAGATGGCATCACCTGTGGCATACCGCCGACACGCAAAGACGCGGCGCAGCGCTCCGGGTATCCCGATCTGCGCATCACCGACGAGGCAACGGGCGATGTTTATTACCTCGATCCCAAGCTCATGGAACGGGGCTCCGTCACAAGCAGCCTGCGGACGTTCTATTTCGAGCCGAAGGACAACACCCTCAAGATCACTGAGGACGCATCGCATCTCTTGCTAGGCATTGAGCACGATGGAAAGGACGGCGTGTGGGAGTTTCTCGGCTATCAACTCGTGGATCTCAGTAGTCTGAAGGTCAGGCTAAAGGCAGAGTTTCAGGCGTCGAACCGCGATCTTTACCACGAGTCTTCCGTTCTTGAAAAGCGTGAGCCTGCCGGAAAGGATGGGGGCGGATGACTAAACCCGTTTCGAAGCGAACCAGCGGTTCCGTGGCGATGGATGATTATCTAGAACAGATACTGCATCTCATCGAGGACAAAGGCTACGCACGCGCGGTGGACATTTCCTCAAACCTCGGGATCTCACAGGCCAGCGTGACGAACATGCTAGGCAAACTCGACGCCGAGGGCTTGGTGAAGCACGAGAAATACCGTGGCACGGTACTCACCGAAGACGGCCGCAGGATCGCTCGGGCCATCGTCGAGCGGCATGAGACGCTCACTCGGTTCTTGCGTCTTTTCGAACTGGCGGAGGAAACGATCTACCGCGATGTCGAGGGCATGGAACACCACGTTTCCCGCCCAACCTTGCAAGTCATTCGCGCCGTGGCCGATGCGCTGGAGGGCGATGAGAAATTCCTGGCGGGGGTGAAACGAAGGATCGACGTCGCAGGAAATTTATAATCCCGCCAGTCTTGGATTTGTCTAAATTTCACGGATTTTTTTTCACCTCCGGCAACTTTCCGTGTGGTCAATCCGGCGGGAATCGCGCAATGTTTCAGATGGTTTCGGCAATAGTTACTGGAACCTCGTCTATAAACCAAACCACCATAAAGCAATGCAAACCGCAAACGTCAACCTGCCCGTCACCGTGACCGTCCGCCACGAAAGTGTGACCGACTCACTCCGTGAACATGCGATCAAGAAAATCGAGAGCCTCCACCTCGACTACCCGAAGATCATCGAGGCGAAAGTGATTATGGACGTGCAGAAAAATCGGCACATTGCGGAAATCATCCTGTTTTGCACGAACCACATCACCATTGAGGCGCACACGGAAGGCCGCGACATGTATGTGGCGCTCGATGAGACGATCGAAAAAATCGCCCGCCGCATGCGTAAGCACAAAACCCGTTTGCTGAAGAAAAGCCGCCCGCACCGCAACGAATCGATCCGCTACATTGAGGAGCGTTATTTCACCGAAGAGGCGATGGATCATCCGGAAGAATCCGCGCACGATCCCGAGCCGTTTATCATCCATCCCGACAAGTATGCGGTGAAGACAATGTTCAAGGAAGACGCGATCATGGAGCTGGAGCTCACGGATCGGCCTTTCGTTCTCTACAAAAGCGCCCGCCGCGGTTGCCTGACCATTATTTACCGCCGCAAGGACGGTGAATACGCCGCGCTGGATGTGAATGCCTGATCAGGCTGCGCGGATCATCTCCGAGGGGCGGCTCTGTGCCGCCCCTTCCTCTTTGGTATCCGTCAGCCAAGGCATATACCGTTTACCAAAAGTTCCTGTGCAAAAATGTGATAACAAAATAAAGTGCGCCGCAGGCTCTGGACTGCTGTGATTCATCATTCACCGCTCTCAAGGGCGGCTTTGGTTTGCGGGACGATAGGATGCTACCGGGTGCCTTCGTTTTTCCATCACGAACCCAAAAAGCGGCGGATGAGAACCGCCGCAGTCAAAAGCCTACGGCGGTATGGATATGCGCACGGACTTTTGGCACACAGTTACGCTCAAGCACCGGCCTGACCTGTGGGTGAGAGTGGTGGGAGAAAAAGCCGGAATGGCGTTACCGGTCGAATAGCGCGAACTTGAGATCCGCTTCGGAGACGACCTCGCCGTTGACGAGGCAGCGGCAGGATGTCTGGCCGATGTTGCCGCGCACCTTGGTGGTGGTGGCCTCGGTGATGAGGGTGTCGCCGGGCATGACGGGCTTGCGCCACTTCACATTGTCTGCGCTGAGAAAATAGCCGATCTTGCCGAGGTTCTCCGGCTTGCGGAGCATGAGGATGGAGGAAACCTGCGCCATACCTTCGAGTTGGAGCACGCCGGGCATGATGGGGTGGCCGGGGAAGTGGCCTTGGAAATACGGCTCGTTGATCGAGACATTCTTGAGGCCGGTGCAGGAGTTTTCCCCGAAGTCGATCACGCGATCCACCATCAGGAACGGGTAGCGGTGCGGGAGGATGCGCATCACCTCATTGACATCGAGCACGCTCTCGCCGTCCGGGATGGTGATCGGCGCGGGAACCATGGCTTTCATGCGCTCGTATTCTTTCTTGAGCGTGGCGGCCATTTTGGTGTTCGGGCCGTGGCCGGGTTTTACTGCGATGACATGGCCGTGGATGCGTTTGCCGGAAAGCATCAGGTCGCCAATGAGGTCGAGCGCCTTGTGGCGGGCGAACTCGTTGTGGAAACGCATGGGTTCCTTGGACATCACCTCGTTGCCGCGGATGACGACGGCGCTTTCCAGCGAGCCACCCTTGATGAGGCCTTTGTCCAACAATGGCTTCACATCCTCGTAATGGACGAAGGTGCGGGCGGGGGCGATCTCCTTTTCATAGAGTTCGGGGGTGACCTCCGAGGAGAAATACTGGGTGAAACGACCCTCGGGGCCGACGTTGGTGACGGAGACGCGGAAAGTTTTGCTGGGGACGATGGTGATGAGTGTGCCATCGCCCATTTCCTGGTGGATGGGCTC
>CAMBQC010000100.1 GCA_945869855.1 Prosthecobacter debontii | reverse complement strand
CCTCCACCCTGAGCGGCGGGTCCGCTTCGGTGACTGGATCGTTTGCCTTCACCGAGCCCGCAACGACGCCCAATGCCGGCACCGCCGCGCAAGGTGTCACTTTCACGCCCGATGCTACGGTCAACTACAATAACGCCACCACCACGACGAATGTCAAGGTGCTCAAGGCCGATCCGACGGTCACTGTGACGGTGGGCAGCTATACTTACACCGGTTCGTCGCAGGGACCGACCGCCTACACCACCAATCCAACCGGCTACACCGGCACGGCGACATGGAGCTACGTGGGCACGGGCAGCACGACCTATCCAGCAAGCACGACTCTGCCAACAGAGGCGGGAACGTATACCGCCACGGTTTCGCTCGATGTGGACAGCAACTTCAAAGCGGCCAGTTCGAGCGCCACGGCATTCACCATAGCCAAGGCCGATCAGACCATCACCTTCACGCTAACTTCTCCGGTGGCTCGTTCCGCCGGCACCGTGAACTTGACGGGCACCTCCAACTCTGGCTTGACGGTGAACTTCGCTAGTTCGGATACGGAGGTCGCCACCGTCTCTGGCAGCACACTCACCCTCATTAAGGGTGGAACCATCACCGTCACCGCCAGCCAAGCTGGCAACAACAACTACAATGCGGCAACCGATGTTTCCCAGTCCTTGACGATTACCGACGATTCCACGCCGCCCACCCTCGCCATGCTGCGGGTCGTCAGTGCCGCGGCTTACAACTCCGGCACCGACTCGACCTCCGTGACAGTCGAATTCACCGGAGAGCCGAACAAGACCTATCAGATCGCGTGTTGCACCGACCTGGTGACCTGGAGCGCCCCGGCCGGATATTCCACAGGCGCCACCGGCACCTTCCAGGCCACCTTCACCAAAGCGGGTAACGTGGCCGCGGACTGGAAAGCCCGCCTGTTCTTCTGTGCCACCTACTGATTAAGTCATTCGTTTGGAGATCCGCGACAACAACAATCCCGCCAACTTCCGTATCGTTCCCAGACTGCGGTTGGCAACGCCAACCTGCTGCGTCCGGAGAACAAGATCAGACCGACCAGCCCGCCAGAAGACGGCGGGACTGGTTCGGGCGCGGAGCGGACCTAGACTTTTCGGACTGCGAAAACCGGACTGCGAAAACCCTGTATAGTTTGGTAATGGGACATGGGTCGTGGCATGATAACTTGGCCGGCTTGAATTCGGAGCTAAATGCCCGTATCCCATCCCACATACATGGCAGTCACCAGTCCATCGCCCCTGCCTGCGAACCGGAAACGGCGGTTCCTCCTGTATCGTGGCCTTCTGGCGGGCGCCTCCTCGCTGATTGCTCTCGTCTTGGCGGAAGGGGCATGCCGACTGTTCATCCCCGAGCAGGTATCCATCCGCTTCCAGCAGGACGTCTTTGGCCTGCACACCATGTTGTGAAATATCTGTAGAGTGCGCGGGGCGTCACGTCCGGTGGTGAGTTCGCAGATCCAGTATGAGTGGGATTACCTCCACGGGGTGCTTGAGGTCACAGGCGGTGAGCGCATTTTTGCCATGTGCCGCTGAACAAGCTGGAAATCGACGCCCTCTATAGGTGGTGGCGAAGGCCGAGGCAAGTTGACCACACCTTCCCATAGACCGTGGAGACGGAGAAAAATTCCACCTCCTCGCGGCGCAGCACAGGCCGCATGATCTTCATCGTGCCGTGCATTCGATGTATTCTGTGGTAAAAAAATTCCTACTACCACATGTTTGGCGATCTTAGCGAACTTGGCGCTGAAAAATTCTTCCCAAGAGCAAATAGCAAATAACTTCCCACAAATGAAAACCTGCCCCAAATACACCTTCGGCGTCGGCGACCGCTTCGCCAACGGCGCGCACGCCCAGCTCAAGGCCTTCATCGCCGCAAAGGAGCTCGGCATCGATATCAAGCCGGTCTGGAACAAGTCGAACCGCGAGCACGACATCATCGGCTCCCAGCCACAATCCACCCGCGACGCCGCCGACAAGGCCGTCTCCGACCTCGGCTGGGCGGGCGAATATCTGTTAGACGCCGACCATATCAATCTCAAGACGGTGGATCGCTTCATCGCACCCTGCGATTTCTTCACCCTCGATGTCGCCGATGACATTGGTGAGGCCGCCGATCCCGCAGACGTCGCCGCGTTCATCGACCGCCACCCTGAACTCATTGGAACGGTCTCAATCGCAGGCATAGCCCAGCCTTTCGAGATTACCCGCGCAGATGTCGAGAAGACCGCCAACCAGTTCCTCAAAGCCACCCAAAAAGCGAAGGTGATCTACGGTCACATCGTCGCCGCGAAAGGCACGGATTTCGTGACCGAGGTTTCCATGGACGAAACCGACAGCCCGCAAACCCCGCCGGAACTGTTGGTGATCCTCGCCGCCATCGCCGACCAGGGCATCCCGATCCAAACCATCGCTCCGAAGTTCACCGGCCGTTTTAACAAAGGCGTCGATTACGTCGGCGATGTCACGCAGTTCGAGAAGGAATTCAACGACGACCTAGCGGTGATCGCGCATGCCATCAATGCATATGGCCTTCCTGAAACCCTCAAACTCTCCGTGCATTCCGGCTCCGACAAATTCTCCATCTACCCCGCCATCAAGCGCGCCATCGCCCGCACCGGTGCCGGTCTCCACATCAAGACAGCCGGCACGAACTGGCTGGAGGAAGTCATAGGCCTCGCCGAATCCGGCGGCACCGGCCTCGAACTCGCAAAGGATATCTACTCCCAAGCCCTCGCGAAAAAGGAAGCCCTCTGCCAACCCTACGCCACCGTCATCGACATCGATTTCGCGAAACTCCCCACCGCCGAAACCGTGAACGCGTGGACGAGCGAACAATTCACCGGCGCGCTACGCCACGACCAAGGCAACCCGCTTTACGACGCCAACGTCCGCCAGCTCCTCCACGTAGGCTTCAAGATCGCCGCGATGATGGGCGACACCTACATCCAAGCCCTCCACGACAACCGCGCCATCGTCTCCCGCTGCGTCACCGAGAACCTGCTAGAGCGCCATATGAAGCCGCTGTTTCTGTAACGTGGCCAAGCTCCCCGGTTCCATCAGGGAGTGAAGAACAACGTAGGAATCAGCACCCACAGGTTCACCCTCGCCCGCCCCAACCACAAAGCTTCGCGATGTGATCCGCCGAGCCGTCGCGGAACCACGCGTCGAGCTGGGCGGGGTCTTTAAGCTGCTGGCCTCTTGAACGATCGACGACGACGTAGGCGGTCTCGATATCGGGAAGGAGGGTGAGATCGCCCCAGAGTTTTTCGAACTGAGTGACGGGGAAGACGTCTTCCTGGCCGTTGCCCCAGCGTTTTTTCACGTCCTTGAGCGTGAGGTAGGTGGGGAGGCGGGCGGCGAGGGCACGGATGGTGGCGGCGATGGCCGGGATATTATCCGAAAGGATGGCGGCGCGGTCGAGCTTCAGCAGGGCGAGGAAGCGGTCGATGTCGATCCATGTAGTCATGGAGTTGTAGAAGGAGAGTTCGAACTCGTCCTCCTCGCGGGGCATGGAAAGGCCTTCGAGCAGGCGCGGGCGGCCGTTGACGCGGGCAAGGCCGCCGCCCCTGTCTTCCAAGCGGCGCGAGATGACCTCGAAGGTGAGCGCGGCTCCGTTGGAAAGGTGGTGGCCGAGGAGGGCGGGATCGACATCGGCCCCGAGGGTGTCGATGTTGTGGAGCATGAGGGTTTTCAGGCCGGGGCGTTCTGTTAGAAGGCGGGCGAGGGTGCCGTTGAGGAGGAGGTTGGGCAGCTCGTAGAAATGCCCGATGGGATGCAGGCACTGGAGCGGGAGGTTACCGGTGTAATCGCCCGCCTCCCCTGCCCCGCGCGCCCAGCCGATGAGGGCGGTGCGGAGGGAATCGCGCATTTTCTGCTGCTGCTCGTCTAGCGCCTGCTGCGGCATTTCCTCCCAGGCGAAGCGTAGATCGCGCTCGGTGGGGATCATCCTCAATCCGACGGCGCGGCCGGGCGATAAATGAAGTGATCCAGGGTAGCCGTAGTTTCCGTGGTTCTCCAAGAACTCACGGGTCGGCCCGTCGGTTAGATAGGAAGTGGTGAAAACGTGTGGGATGGTCGCGCCTGCCTCCTCACCGCGCTGGCGGGATTTCGCGAGATGGGTCTCGATGAAAGTGCGGTGTTTCCCGCCGAGCTTCGCGTAGGGATTGAGCGCCTTGCAAACGCCCGCACCCTGCGTCCAGCGCGAGCCGGCCCCGGCGGCGAGGGTCACCACAGCGACCGATCCCTTCGCGAGCGCGGATTTCCCGAGGGCGATGGTTTCCGGAGACGGAGGCGTGCGGGTGAGATCGGTGTAGTCCTCGGGAAGGACATCGGTGATTTCCGTGATGGCGGGCAGCCGGTTGCGGGCGAGGCCGATGCGGTCGGCGAGGAGATCGCGGCGGATAGACTCGTGCTGCTCGGGATCGAAGCCCCACTTTTCCAGCAGCTCGGCGAGCGCGCCGGACTGCGGGGAACTGCCACCGCCGGAAGGGACGAGGGTTTCCAGAAGGTTGGAAAGGGAGTCTTGGAAATCGAGATTACTGCGGGATAGCGAGGCGAAGCGGGCGAGCTCCGCACGTTGGGCGG
This sequence comes from Prosthecobacter debontii, assembly GCA_945869855.1. GTDB lineage: Bacteria > Verrucomicrobiota > Verrucomicrobiia > Verrucomicrobiales > Akkermansiaceae > Luteolibacter. Next base: position 1,366 of record CAMBQC010000100.1, on the reverse strand, counting down.
GTGAGAGATCGCCGGGCTCGGCGCGGAGCAGCGGGGCGAGGTGGAGCTGGTAGTAATCAGGCGGCAGGGCGGCGTCCGCGCCATTGAGCAGGGTTGCGAAGGTGCCGTGGGGATTGATGGAAAAATCATATACTACCGGCTCCATCGCGAAGGGTAACGCGTTGCGGAGCAGGGCTTTCGTCTCCGCCATGATCGCGAGCATGCGCACCTGTGCCTCGGATTTTCGAGATGGATTGAAGATGAAACCCATACCACCACCTGACATGCCACCGAGCATCCAGAAGCCCCAGAAATCCCCGCCGAACTCCTCCTCCGCGCGGGCGATGAGGGTTTCCGTGTAGAGGTTCGTGGCCCATGGAATGATGGTCTGCAGCGGGCCGCGAAAGTTTTCCGTGGTGAGCTTGCCAAGGGCGCGGATGTCGGAGGAGCGGAGAGCTGTTAGAATCTTATCCAACAGCGAAAGCGCTTCCTTCCGGCCCGCCCACTCGGCGCTGGCGCGGGTGAGATATTTCTCGGTGACCATCTCCAGGATGGGGCCGACGTTTTGCGCCATGCCGCCGTGGACTAGGACGAGCGAATCCTGCAAGGCCTTGCGCGCGGCCGCCGGAATCTCGTTTTCGCCGAAGACATGGTGCGTGGGCATGAGACACCCGCGTGAGACGCCTTGTTCGGGATCGCCCTCGGCGGCGAAGCTGCCCTCGATGAGCTTGATGCCGGGCCAGACACCGCCGGAATCCTGCCAGCCGCCGCCGGAGCCGCCGATCCATTCCCCGAGGATCGCGCGGGCAAGGACGACGCGGCGCTCGTTTTCCGCCAGCTCTCCTGTGAGGCTTGCTGCCTGGCCGGTGGCCCTCATGCAAGCGGAGATCAGCGCGGCGAGGAGGTTTGTGGAAACGGCGAGGCGCGAGCCTTTCGGGATGTGATTCACCGAGGAAACCAGTTCCAGCCCCCGCCCCGGTCCGACGAGCATCGAGAGGATTTCCGAGAGGGGTTTCCCGCTGCCTTCGATGCCGGGAGGGATGAGGCCCGAGGCGATGACCGCGGCTTTCAGGAGGCCGAGGTGGTCCTTCGCGAAATCGAAGACATCGGCGAGCGCCTCGATCTCGGTGGTGGCCTTTAGGTCGATGCTGGTAAGGCGGAGCACCGCGCGGTCGATCACGCGCAGGTAGGCGGAAACGGGGGGCTTCGGTTCCTTGTTAGAGCCGTGGATCGCGAGGTCGATGGAGACGTTAATGACCTTCGCTCCCTCAGGGAAATCCATGCCGAGGAAGAAGATATCCGACCACGCGGAGTGCGTGAGATCCATGCGGACGGGTGTTCGTTCCAGCAGGATGGGATAGCTGTGGCCATCGTGCGCGAGCAGCTC
>CAMBQC010000099.1 GCA_945869855.1 Prosthecobacter debontii | reverse complement strand
GTAACTGGCCCCATCTGCTACCTGATGCTGATGCCCTATTATTGATTGAGCGAGGGTTCCCGATGGCAGTGAGCCTGTGCTTATTCGGACTCACGGTAGCCCGGGTGGGCTGCACGGATGAGTTCGGAGAAACGCGGATTATCTCCTGCGGCTTTCGCAGCGGGGTTGATGAGTGAGAAAAGCTGACTTATGGGGTGAGTTGACCGCAGTCCATTTGTTGATAGGTTAAAACCAATGAAATTGACGCCTAAGATAAAAAGGGCTTTTGAAGCTCAGTCGGGAATCGATCCGTTGAATATTGATGGGCTCACGGACGGGCTAAATGAGCGCTCGAGAGATGCCGTGCAGCGATTGAAATATTCCGCCGACGTTGCAGGTGAATGGAATGATGGCAGTCTTGATGATAAGAAAGGGGAAATGCAGGGATGCTTGGTTGATGCTCTTACCGCGATGTTTGGCGTGGACAAGCTCGGCGTGTCGGATGTCCTGAGAGAGGAACACTCGAAGGATAAATGGTATGCCAGCCATATGCCAGAGATCGTGGTCTTTGCAGAGAGCACGGAGGATGTGTCGAGACTGATGGCTTTTGCGCACCAGAGGCGCGTGCCCGTAACAACGCGCGGTGCGGGGATCGGCTATGTCGGTGGATGTGTGCCTGTAAGGGGCGGGATTCTCCTATCAGTGGCTCGGATGAACTCGATCTTGGACATCAACCCCAGGGACGGGGTTGTGGTTACCCAGCCGGGCGTGATTACGGGCGACTTGCAGAAGGATGTCCGCGCGCTCGGTTGGGACTACCCGCCCGATCCTGCGTCGCTGAAGGAATGTTCCATCGGCGGAAACATCGCGACAAATGCCGGCGGCCCGCGCTGCTTGAAATACGGCGTCACTCGTAATTACGTCCTAGGCTTGGAGGTCGTGCTCTCCGACGGGCAGGTGATGCGATGTGGTGGTCGGACCCACAAAAATAAAACTGGTTTCGATTTGATCAGTATGTTTGTAGGATCAGAAGGAATGCTGGGGGTCGTGACGGAAATCACCTTGCGCATTATCCCGAAGCCTCAGTCCCGCGCGATGCTTGCGGCGGTTTTTCCGGACTTCGCGATGGCCGCGCAGACGGTGCACAATATCTTGCAGGCTGGACATTTGCCCTCAGCTCTTGAGATTACCGACGCATTCACGCTGGGTGCATCAAGGAAAATCCATGGCACCGCAGTTTTTCCTCCGGGTGACGGACATCTTATCGTCGAGATTGACGGTCGACCAGCGGCGGTGCGCGCTGAGCTGAAGGAGCTCCACGACCTCCTGGTTGCTTGCGGAGCGGGGGAGATACGGTCGGCATTCGATGAGGAGGAATGTGAGGCAATATGGCAGATGCGGCGCGGATTTTCATACGCGCTACGGGACACCGGTTTGACCAAGCTCAACGAAGATGTCGTCGTCCCCCGCGGCAAGCTCGTCGAACTCGTAGAATTCGCCCGTGTGCTGCAGCTCGAAACCGGTATTGCCATTGCCTGCTTCGGTCACGCAGGCGACGGAAATATCCATGCTAATCTCATGGTCGAGGATTACGGAAATCCGGAGGTAAGGGAACGCGCGGATGCTGCGCTCGACATTCTTTTCTCCTGGGTTCTGCAAAACGGCGGGGCGATCACCGGCGAGCACGGGGTCGGTCTTGCTAAGAAACCGTGGATCAAGAAAGCCCTCGGGGAGGTTTCCTTCGCCGTTCATCGTTCGCTAAAAAAGACCCTAGATCCCCACAATATCTTGAATCCCGGGAAGTTTTTAGATGACTGTTAGAGTAGTTTATTAGTAAAAAATTATTATCGCCTGTTTTGTCTTATAAACTCATTTCCCGAACCATCCCAGATCTCAGCGAAGCCGTTGCGCTCCGCTTCCCAGGCAAGGGTGTCGCGGTGGATGGACATGAGGGGGGTGATGTTTGCGCCGCAGGCTTCGAGCATCTGCCCAGTCCAGACGTTACAGATGCGGGGGAAATAGTAGGATTGCGGGGAGGCAAGCAGGCTGCCTCCGCCCCAGCTTGAGGTGCCTACGGAAGTGGGAAAACCCTTATCGTCGGGGATCGTGCAATGGTTGAGGAAGGCGGCGACATACGGGCCGCGCTGGCGCGGAATGGACTTCATCCAGATTTGCTGGTTCGGTGAGACCTCGGTGACGTTCCAGTGGATGGGTATGCATTCCATCACGGAAGGGGAGGGCAGGAAGATCGCTGTAAAAATCTCGCTAGTTGTGAGCCAGCGCTTGTTTACGTAAGCTTGGCGGTCACCCCATGAAAAGGTCACAAACTCGCACTTGGGAAAATTTTCCGGTGGGATAAAACCGGATTCCAGTAACCAGCCGTAGGGAAAAACCATGCCGGTGTGGAGTTTATCGGCGAGGAGCCAGACCTGCACCTCCGGCGTTCTCTGCGGGGTGTAATGGGCCACAGTGTTCCGCTGGACGAGAGTGGGGGATGGCACTGGAGCCGGCGGTAGCGTTACAAAATGGCAAGATACCGCGAGTAAGGCGGGGATGATGGCTGGCAGCGCACGGAGGCAAAACATCGCAAGGACGTGGTGACTCGTTAGGCGGGAAGGAAAGAGCAGATGTATTGGCAGACGCCAGAATTCACAGTGATGGTGAACGCGCTGTCGCCCGGCACATGAAAGGAATCGTCGGTGGGGATGAATTTCGTGGTGTTCGAGCCATCGATCGAGACTTCACAGGTGCCATCGATGATCTCCATGAGTTCCGGAGCGCCGGTGGTGAAGCGGTAAGTCCCCGGGAAAATGATGCCGATCGTCTTTTTAGTACCGTCGGGAAAATGGATGGAGTGGGAGACGACGCGGCCGTCGAAGTAAATGTTGGCGAGGGAATCGGCAGTGACGTTGGGGAATGATTTCATGATGGAGTGGTTAGGGTGACGCGTTTTTCCATGCTTGGTATCCGCCTTGGAGGACTGAAACGTCATGGCCTCGCTGTGCGAGCTTTGTGGCAACGGTTACGGCATCGGGACAAGCAAGATCCGTACAATAAATAACGACAGGTGTATTTTGGGAGTTGGCGGCGCGGACGCGCGGTTCGTGTTTGGCGAGATCGCGGTCAAAGGCGGCCTCAGGCCAGCTGACTGAGCCGGGGATGTGGCCCATCCTGTGGAAAATAGCGGGGCGGACGTCGTAGATCACAGCGGCTTTGCCTTGGACGAGTTGGTAAAGATCGCCGACCGGCATGCTCGTGACCTGCCCCGTGCTTGTAGGTGCGGCGGGAGCTTCTTCGGCGGGTTTCTGCTTTTCGGTGGCTTTCGAAGGATCGAGCGGCGGTATTGGCTTTTTCAGAGGTCCAGGGCAGGAGCAAAGCAATACGGAAGCGACAGCTAGGCACGGCAGTCGAAAAACCTGCGCAACGCTTTCCACCATATTATACGGAAGCTTTATCATCGGCCGATTTTGATGAGTTCTACGTCGAAGACGAGTGTCCCGGCGGGATAACCGGCGGGCGGATTTTCACCGTATGCCATTTTTGCGGGTATCCAGAATCGACGCTTCTCGCCGGTGACCATGAGTTGGAGACCTTCTGTCCAGCCAGCGATCACACCATTGAGCGGGAAGGAGGTGGGTTCACCGCGCTTCACGGATGAGTCGAAAAGTTTCCCGTCCGTCGTCCATCCTGAGTAGTGGACAGTGACCATGTCTGTGGCTTTCGGCTTGGTTTCGCCAGTGCCTTGCGCAAGGAGTTTGGAGGCGAGACCGGAATCAGTCTTCTCGGCATCAGCTGGGGCGGCGGCTACGTCTTCGGGTGTTTCAGGCATGTCGGTTTCTGCACGGGTAAAGGTCAATGTGGCAAGGGCGAAGAGCGCGGTTGCGATAGTTTTTTTTCATGCGGATTACATGGGTGGGAAATGACGAGCCGCGGGAACGATGGGTGTCAAGGTTCACCGTCCTCCTCTTCGTGGCCCATTTCCATGGCCGTGCGGCGCTCCACGACGATCGTCGCGAGCAGGTGATCTTGGCGGATGACGAACTGGTTGAGTTTCATCAGCTCAAGGACAGCAAGAAAAGTTACAATTACCTCTGCCTTCGTACTGGCGGCCTGAAAAAGGGCGTCGAAAGGTAGGGCTTGGCCGGGTTTAAAACGGGAGAGCAGGAACTCGATCTTGTCGGATACGGTGTAACGGTCGTCCACGATATCGCCGAAGTCGTGAGATTCCTCGAAGCGCTTGAGGACATTCTGGAACGCGCGTATGAGATCGAAGATCGAGACCTCGGCCAGCGCGACGGGTTCCTCGGACGGCTTGCTCCCGGGATCTGGCTGGTGGGCGAATCGTCCTTGTTGCTCTAGTTCTCGAAGCGAAAGGAAGCCCGCGGCGTCTTTGAATTTTTTGTATTCGATGAGTTGGCGGATCAGCTCCCAGCGGGGATCGTCTTCCTCCGCATCTTCCTCCGGCGACTGCTCGGTGCGGGGCAGCAGGCTACGGGATTTAAGATACATCAGGTTTGCAGCCATCACAATGAACTCGGAGGCGAGATCGATGTTGAGCAGCTTGAAGGTGTTGATATAGTCCAAGTATTGTTTGGTGATCCGCTCGATGGAAATCGCGTGGATATCGAGTTCGTCCTTCTTGATGAGGTAAAGGAGCAGGTCGAGCGGTCCCTCGAAGATCTCGAGGTGGACTTTGTAATCGGAAGTTTCCAAGGTGTGGGGTTCGTTAAAATTTCTACTGGCAAGCTGGTGCCGCATGGCTTATGATGCAAGAAAGCATGAACATACAGTCCGAGCCGGATCAATTGGAAAACGTCAACCAACGCCTTGCCCGTTGGGTTTGCGGTCAGGGATTCTGGTTTCAGCTCAGGTTTTCCCTTTCCGGGTCGGGCGACAAGGGAGTCCTTACTTACAACATTTTGCGTCTTATCATACGGCTCTTTTTGTTTCTGTTAGTATTGACGGTCGGTGGACTCGTCTTTCTGATCAAACAGACCGAATCCGTGTCCTTCCAGCAAAAGATAAAGGATGCATTTTTAAAAAGGCTTGGCGGCGAGGAACTCCAGATGCAGGGATTGGTCAGCAACCGCGGGCAATTTGCCATCGGTCGCCTCGCAATCACAGGCACGGAGGGCACTATCTTTTCGGATTTGGAGATGCGTAATTTGAAATGCAAGCGCGGTATTTTTACTAGTCTGAGTGAGGTTTGGGATCCCGGTGTGATCACCATATCACGCGTCGATTTATCCCTGCGTGCGGGTTCGCACTCGCCTGAGACCGCTAAAGAAATGGCCGATGTTTATTTTCAAGAAATGGACGGCCTGAAATTGCAATCCATAGTTGTGAAGGATATGTCCATCAGGTGGGGTTATTCGGAACGCACTCGCGGTTCTATTATCAACAGCAGTATGACAGTTGACCGCTTGCCCGATGGATGGAAGCTCCGGTTCAGTGGGGGGACTTTTTCGCAAAACTGGCTCAAACGCTTGGAAATTGAGGATCTGGTTGTTCAAGTCGATATAAATGGGTTCAACTTCGAGAAGGCGGTTTTCAAAAAAAATGAAGGGTCTGTAACCTTTCATGATATGGAAGTTAAGGCGGGGGATCGTCCTGAGATCAGCGGAAAAATCAAGATGCGTCAGGTCAATTTGTCAGGTCTGTTGCCGATCGCTATCCGTAATTTTGTGGAAGGTAAGGTATCTTCTGATTTTAATGTATTCGGCTCTACCAACTCATCGGAGGGCGTAGGTTTTGAGGGAGATTTAATTCTCGAGGGTGAGGATTTCATCACGATTCGTGACCGCATACACATCTTGCGGGCGATTAGCGTGGTTGATGCGTTTAACAATTACCGGCGTATCGAATTCCGCAAAGGGAGCTTCCGTATGAAAACCCATGCGGGTAGGATGGAAATTTCTCGATTGGATTTAAAAGCAGGCGAATTGTTCCGGATGAAAGGCAGCCTTGTAGTGCGCCCGTCAACCCCCGAAGAGACAGAATCCTCCAGCGATTTCCTGGCTAGTATTTACGATGAATTAGGTGTCCTCAGTGATGAGGAGTTGGAAGCCAGCGACAGCTTGGAGATAACTTTGGAGGGGGCCGCCAAACTAGGAGATTTGGCGCAGCGAGAAGGTTTGAATAATCAGTCAGACGAAACTCTTTTCGAGAAACTGGGAATCAATAGCGAGAACCGTAGATTGCAGGAAGTTTCAGTAGAGCGTCTTTCACGAGCCCTTCGTTATCAGGGTGATTTCGAAGTCAGCCTGCC
>CAMBQC010000098.1 GCA_945869855.1 Prosthecobacter debontii | reverse complement strand
TAAAGCCATGGGACAGCACATGGCAAAGATCCCCGCGAAACCAGCCCCACAATAAACAGAGTCAAAAAACACAATCGCCAAACAAGCCCTCAATCCCCCATACTACAGGCATCACAACCCGCCATTCAGGCGGCTATGGGATGACTGTGTACTCTTTAATGTATTTTCTCAGCTGGGCGGTTGCAAACCGCCGCCACGGTTGGCAATTTCCCCTCCGCGTGATGAATGGAGAGATAGTTACAAATCTGGCGGCTTACCGCTTTGTGGAATTGTCTGGCCTGAAAAGGTTGCGGGAGGAGTTGCTGGAGCTTTGCAAAGAGGCGGGGCTCAAAGGAACCATCCTGCTCAGCGTGGAGGGGATCAATCTTTTCGTGGCGGGAACGGCGGAAGCGTTATCCAAACTGATGTCGCGGCTGCGGGAAATCCCGGGGCTAGAGGACTTCGAGGGGAAGGTCAGCGAGAGTGAGGATCAGCCTTTCCGCAGGATGCTGGTGAGGATCAAGAGGGAGATCATTTCCTTCGGCGTGAAGGGGGTGGAGCCGGGGAAACGGACTTCGCCGAAGCTGTCCGCGAAGGAGCTGAAACGCTGGCTCGACGAGGGGCGGCAAATCACGCTGCTCGATACCCGCAACGATTACGAGGTGAAGCTCGGAACCTTCAAGGGCGCGGTAGTGCCAGACATCCGCACGTTCCGGGAGTTTCCCCAGGCAGTGCGCGAGCTGCCAGATGCGATGAAGGACGAGACCGTAGTCATGTTCTGCACCGGCGGTATCCGCTGCGAGAAAGCGGGACCGTTCATGGAGATGGAGGGCTTCAAAAACATCTATCAACTCGACGGCGGCATCCTGAGATACTTCGAGGAATGCGGCGGCGATCACTACGACGGCGAGTGCTTCGTGTTCGACCAGCGCGTGGGCGTGGATCCGGCGTTGCAGGAGACCGATACGGCCGTGTGCTACGCCTGCCAGGCACCGCTGAACGCGGAGGATCAGGAGGATGTGCGCTACGTGGCGGGTAAAAACTGCCCGTATTGCTTCAAGCCGGAGCCGGAAAAAATGGCGACGCGCATCGCAGCGGCGAAAGCCAAGCTCGATGCGGCATGCGAGGTGTTGCCCGGCTCCGTGCCGCTGGAAAACCGCAGACCGATAAACGTGGCGGCTAGATATGATCGCTGGACGCTGGGCGATGTGTTGGCCGACCAATTTCCGCAAATCCCCTGCGAGGAGTGGGCACGGCGTGGCGCGGAAGCGCGTTTCATCAGCTACGGCGGGAAGCCGCGCGGGATGTCACACATCGTCAGCGCCGGGGAACGGATTTTGCAGATTTTCCCACCGGAAGTAGAACCGGAGGTCGCGAAAGACATCCGCATCGTCTGGGACGACGAGGCTGTGGTAGTCATCGAAAAACCCGCGCCGCTGCCGATGCACGCCAGCGGCCGCTATCACCGCAACACCCTCCAGCACCTACTCAACCAGGTGTATGAGCCCAAATATCTTCGCGCCGTTCACCGCCTCGACGCGAACACGCGTGGTCTCGTGCTCTTCGCGCGGACGCGGCGTTTCTGCAACCTGCTGCAAAGGCAGTTTCTCGAAGGCAGGGTCGAGAAAATCTACCGCGCCCGCGTGCAGGGATATCCGAACTGGGATGAGAAAACCTGCGAGAGCGCGATCTCGGCCGAACCCATCGGCCCGGGTGCGCGGATGGTGGATGAGGACGGCTTGTCGGCGCGGACTGATTTTCGCGTGATCGAACGCCTCGCCGACGGCACGACACTGCTGCAAGCCCTGCTAGGCAGCGGACGGACGAACCAGATCCGCATCCATCTCTGGGAAATGCATCTGCCCATCGTCGGCGATCCCACCTACCTGCCCGGCGGAAAAATGGGCGACAAGCAGACGCTCGATTTGGGCGACGCACCGATGGAGCTCGAGGCGTGGAAACTTTCCTTCACCCACCCACTTACCGGGGAGAGGATGAGGTTCGAGAACACGAAATGACCGCCCCCTTCCCCATCCCGTGGCCGCCCGCCGCCGAGCGCAAAAAGCGTTGGCTCATTGGAGTTTCGGGTGGGCTGGATTCGATGGCGCTGATGCACCTGCTCAAAGAGGCGGGCTTCCGCCACGTCATCGTCTGCCATCTCGATCACGGCCTGCGCGCGCACGAGTCGGCGGCAGACGCTCGCTTCGTCAAACGCGCGGCGGAGAAGCTGGGTTTTTCCGTGGAAACCGCCAAGACCGACCTCAGGAAACAGATGGCCGAAAGCGGGGAATCCCTTGAAACGGCTGGGAGAAATGCTAGACATCGGTTGTTTGCGTCTATCGCTTTAAATAAACGATGTAAACGACTGTTTATAGCGCACCATCTTGATGATCAGGCGGAAACGGTGCTGTGGAACCTGATGCGCGGATCTCATGGCTGCCGGGGGATGCAGGAAGTTTCCGAGATGGAAATGGGCGGCATACGGATGGAAGTTCACCGCCCGCTTCTGGGCATCCGTAAAGCGGATTTGCGGGCATGGATGGATGGGCGGAAACTGAAATGGCGCGAGGATTCCAGCAACCGCGTGAACGATGTGACCCGCAACCGGATCCGCAACGAGGCGCTGCCGCTGCTGGCGGAGATCGCGAAACGTGATGTTTCCCCCCTGCTCGCCCGGGCGGCGCAGAGCGATGCGGCACTGCGCGAGGTGATGGAATGGGCGCTGGAAAAAGCAGCGGTTCTCGATCCGCAGGGACGCCTCCATCTGAGTGTGATGCGCAAATTACCGGAAGCGCTGCGTGTCCATGCCATCGCAGATTTCCTAAAATCAAATGAGGTCACCGAAATCAGCGGAGCCTTGCTAAATAAGTGCGTAGCGATGCTCGATCCCACCTCGCAAGCCAGCGTGAATCTACCGGGAGGGCGGCGTTTGCGGAGGCGGGCAGGTAGATTTTTCGTAGAAGACGGCTGAGGTGAGGCTTGCTAACAAGAATGTTACCGGCGCAGGCTTCTAGAGTGTCCACCACCGAACAGGAATCTTCTGTGCCCAAGCGATGGAGCGCCTTGGTTTGCCCGGACTGTCGTTTCATATTCCGTTTGCCCAGTAATCATGACGGCAAGGGGATTGTCTGCCCGTCTTGTCGCCGAATGCTGAGGATACCTAGCGTGGGAAAGGAAACGACACCGCTCGTCATCCCACAGCAGGCGGTCGATTCCGCACAGCACGAAAGGAAAATTCCACACGACGATACTCGCCGCCGCAGCAAGCGAAAAAAGAAGCAGAAGGAAGCGGAAACCCCAGACTGGGAAGCTAGCGCCGGCACATGGCGCTCGAAGAAAAAAAGGAAAGCGCGCACACTGCGTTCTGTCGCGATATGGACATCCGTTATCGCCACGGCTTTCGGGTCAGCCTTTTTTCTTTTTAAAGAGAAAAAAGAGAAAGAATTCGTAGAAGCCAAAACTGAGGAGAAAGAAATCACAGATACGCCGCTGATACTGCCGGACGAGGAACTTGATGAATCCATCGAATTACCCAAAATCATGCAGCGCAGCCAGAGCGAGTTCCTTTCTTTCGCCAAGCCCAACTCGGAAAAATTTTTGGCAGCAACAAGCGTCGATCAAATCCTTCCCTTGGTTCGTGACAGCGAAAATATAAGAGAAAAAATTTATGCGTATTATCCAGACGGTAAGATCAAAGCCACAGCCATTTCCAAGTTCAATGTCTCCTGTCAGGTTAGCTACAAGAATACTTTCGCCGCCGTGTCGATCCTCACCACAGATTTTGAAGAGGTCCAGCTCGCGTTTTTCGATGGCAAGGACGGGCTGAAAATCGATTGGGAAAGCTGGGTTGGGTGGTCGGAGATGCCATGGGACCAGATCATCGAGTCGAAACCTCAGAATCCCATACTTATCAGGGCAAAGCTCACAACGATCGATTACTACAATTTCGGTTTCGCTGACGATTCGAAATGGCGCGCTTACCGATTGTCGTCGCCAGACGGTGCTCACACCCTTTTCGGCTACATTGAGCGGAACTCACTGCTTGATGAACGCTTGCGACCGCCCGAGAAATCCGTCTCCGCCGCAGTCACGCTAAAAATTCTTTTCCCAGAAGGCAAAGATCAGCGCAATCAGGTCGTGATTCACGATATGATAGCGGATGGCTGGGTGCTGCCGGAGACTAAATAGTAAGTGCTGATCGATCAGAGCAGATCCGCAAATCACCCAGAAAATTAGCCTAGTCTAAAATTCTTTGTTGAAACGAAATATTTACTCGGCTATCCGTAAGATATGAATTTCTACCGCCTCTTCACACCTTGTTTCCTGCTGCTCTTGTGCGGTTGTGGTGACTCCACCCCCCCAGCGGACGGCGGGAAAAAACGCGTGGTGACTAGTTTTACGATTATCGCAGATATGGCACGAGAGGTGGCGGGCGACGCGGCGATCGTGGAATCGATCACCAAGCCCGGTGCGGAGGTCCATGGTTACGACCCAACGCCCAAGGACATCGTGAAGGCGCAGAGCGCGGACCTCGTGCTGTGGAATGGCATGAATCTGGAGCTGTGGTTCAAGAAATTTTTCGAGAACGTGCCGGACGTGCCCTCGGCGGTGGTCAGCGAAGGCATCGAACCCATGGGTATTTCCGAAGGCCCTTACACCGGCAAGCCGAACCCGCACGCCTGGATGTCCCCCGCCAATGCCGTGATTTACGTCGAGAACATCCGCAAGGCATTGGTTAAAATGGATCCCGCCAATGAGGCAGCTTACAACGCGAACGCCGCCGCCTACACCGCTAAGCTCAAGGCGCTCGACGGGCCGGTTCGCGAAAAGCTCGCCGCCATCCCGGAGGAAAAGCGTTGGCTCGTGACAAGCGAGGGCGCATTCTCCTATCTCTGCAGGGATTACGGTATGAAGCAACTTTACCTCTGGCCGATCAACGCCGATGCACAAGGCACGCCGCAACAAGTCAGGAAAGTGATCGACGCCGTCCGCTACAACGGCATCCTGGTGGTATTCTCGGAAAGCACAGTTAGCGACAACCCGATGCGCCAGGTCGCGAAGGAAACCGGCGCGCGATACGGCGGCGCGCTTTATGTTGACTCCCTAACCGACTCCGATGGCCCGGCTCCCACTTTCCTCAAACTCCTCGAAACAAACGCTTACACCCTCGTGAAAGGATTTCGCGGAACCGAATGAAAACGGATGAGGTCAGTCTCGTTGTGGAGGGCGTTTCCGTCGCCTATCCAAACGGCCACCAGGCGCTCAATGACGTGAGCTTCCGCCTCGGAGCGGGAACGATCTGCGCTTTGGTAGGCGTGAACGGCAGCGGGAAATCGACCCTTTTCAAAAGCATCATGGGCTTCGTGAACCCCACGGCGGGCAGCGTCCGCATCAACAGAATGCCGGTGAAGGAGTCTCTGAAAAAGCACCTCGTCGCCTATGTCCCGCAGTCGGAGGATGTCGATTGGCAGTTTCCCGTGAGTGTGTGGGACGTGGTGATGATGGGGCGCTACGGCGCGATGAACTTCATGCGCATCGCCCGTGCGGAGGACAAGCGCTTGGTCGAGGAAAGCCTGCGGCGCGTCTCCATGTGGGAGTTCCGCGACCGCCAGATCGGTGAACTCAGCGGAGGGCAGAAGAAGCGCGTATTCCTCGCCCGCGCCCTCGCGCAGGGTGGCCGGGTGATCCTGTTAGATGAGCCGTTCACCGGGGTGGATGTGAAAACGGAGGAGGCGATCATCGGGCTGTTGCACGAACTGAGGAAATCGGGCGCGATCATTTTCGTCTCCACCCACAACCTCGGCAGCGTGCCGGAATTCTGCGATCAGGTCGTCCTCATCAACCGAACTGTCCTCGCCTACGGACCGACGGCGGAGGTCTTCACCGCGCAGAACCTCGCGGCGGCCTTCGGCGGCGTGCTTCGCGAATTCCAGTTCGAACGCTCCACGATCCAATCCCACGATGGGCGCGCAGTCACCGTGCTCAGCGACGACGAGCGCCCGCTGGTCTTCGGCAAGGATGGCCACCTCGAATACATGGATCGGGGGAAACACGAGGAGTTGTTGCGCAAACGCCGGGAGGAACATGAGTGATGAGCAAACACCGTGGCTGGGACTTACAGTCCCAGTCCGTCGTGGGGACTTGTAGTCCCCACCCAAACGACCGATGACTGAATTCCTACAATCCCTGACCGTTCCGTTTCAATACGACTACATGATCCGTGCCATCTGGGTCAGCGCGCTGGTCGGCGGGATCTGCGGTTTCCTCTCCCCTTTCGTGAC
>CAMBQC010000097.1 GCA_945869855.1 Prosthecobacter debontii | reverse complement strand
GGCAGCGGCGCAGCTCGGAAAACGCGGCGTGCCCCTCGATTTCCGCCTGATCCGGGACGAGACCACGCGCGATCTGCGCTTGGCGCGGCTTTCCTTTCCCGAGCGCGTGCAGGTGGGCGAGCCGTTCCTAATCTCCGTGCTTTTGCGCGGCAACGAGGACGGCAAGGTGCCGCTGATCCTGCGCCGCAACGGCCAGACTCTGGTCGAGACCGAGGTGGAGGTGAAAGACGGCACGGCCACGGCGGAGTTCACGGATCGAATCGCGCGGGTGGGTTCCTATGAATACGATGCGGAGATCCGCCCGGAAAAGGACGCGCATCCGGGCAACAACCGGATGAAGCGCTGGATCGAGATCACCGGCGGGCCGCGGTTGCTGCTGGTCACGAAATACACGGACGATCCCGTGGCGAAGGCAATGGCCGACATGGATTTCGACGTGCAGATCGTCAGCGATTTCTCCCAGCTCAAGGCCGGGATGCTGGGCGGGACAAAGGCGGTGATTTTTAACAACGTCCCGGCGCATGAAATCCCCACCGATTTCCTGAAATCCCTCGATTTCTTCGTGAAGGAACAGGGCGGTGGTTTCCTGATGGCAGGCGGCGAGCGCTCCTTCGGCAGCGGCGGCTATTTCCAATCCGACATCGACGAGCTCCTCCCCGTTTCGATGGAGCTGAAGTCCGAGCACCGCAAGCTCGCCGTCGCGATGGCCATCGTGATGGATCGCTCCGGCTCGATGGCGGTCGGCGTGGCGGGCGGGAAAACGAAGATGGATCTCGCGAACTCCGGCGCGATCTCGGCGGTGAACCTGCTCGGGCAGATGGATCAGATCACGGTCTTCGCGGTGGACAGCGAGCCGACGACGGTGGTGCCGCTGACCAGCATCGGCGGGAAACAGAAGGAAATTTCGGGGCGGATCGCGCGGATCGCATCGAGCGGCGGCGGGATTTACGCCTACACGGGGCTGAAGGCGGGCTGGGAGGAGTTGCGGAAATCGCAGGCGGGCACGCGGCACATGATCCTTTTCACTGACACGCAGGATACCGAGGAACCCGGCGATTACCGGAAGCTCATCGATGAAATGACAAAGGAAGGCGCAACGCTTTCCGTGATCGGCCTTGGCACGAAAAGCGACATCGACGCATCGCTTTGCGAGGACATCGCGAAGCTCGGCAAGGGGCGGATGTTCTTCTCCGACCAGCCGATGGACATCCCGCAGATCTTCGCGCAGGAAACGGTGACGATCGCGCGCTCGGCGTTCGTCGAGGAACCGGTGGGTACGCTGGCCTCGGGGCGCTGGAGCGAGATCTCGCCGAAGCCACTGGAGTGGATGACGAAAGTCGGCGGCTACAATCTTTCCTATGCGCGCAAGGACGCGACGGTTTCCCTGATCTCAAAGGACGAATACGCCGCGCCGCTCATCGCCCACGCACGGCGCGGGCTCGGGCGCACGATGGCGGTTTCGTTCCCGCTCGGCGGCGAGTTTTCCAAGGAGGTGCGCGAGTGGGCGGGCTACGGCGACTTCATGCAAACGGTCGGGCGTTTCCTGATGGGACAGGAGCTGCCGCCCGGCATCGCGCTGCGGCACAAGATCCAGGGGACACGGCTTGAGCTGGATCTGCTTTACGACGATGAGGAATGGGGCGGGCGTCTGAGCAAGGATCCACCGACCGTGAAACTCCAGGACGACGCCGGCGGCGCGATCTACGAGCTGCCGTGGCGGCGCATCGAGCCGGGCCGTTTCTCACTGAGCCGCAATCTCGACGAGGGCAGTGTGGTGAAAGGCGCGATCCGCGTCGGCGACAACGCGATCGGCTTCGGCCCGGTGAGCGTGGGCGCGAGCGTGGAATGGTTCTTCGAGCCGGAGCGACTAGCGGAGCTGCACTCCGTTTCCAATCAATCCAACGGCCGCGAGCTGCTCAACCTCAAAGAAGCCTGGACGCGCCCGCCTTACGTGGCCGCATCCTCGCTCAATCTTCCCGTCGGCATCTCCCTGCTGCTGCTGATCCTGCTCGACGCGCTGATCACCCGCACCGGCTGGAAACTGCCGGAGTTCGGAAATCGCGTGAAGCCCGCCAAGACGCCGAAGCCGATCAAGGTGCGTACGCCGAAGCCTGTCGTGAAAGCTCCAGTCGCGATGGAGGAAAAGCCGGCCGTGAATCCCGAGTCCGAGCTAGCACCTTCGGAGCGGCGTTCTCGTTTCCAGAAGGCGAAGGATAAGAAGTGACATTCACCCGCCCGCGAGCTGCTGGCACGCCTTTATGTCGAGCTTACCGGAGGCGAGAAGCGGGATTTCCTCCACGTGAACGATGAACCGAGGGCACCAGAGGGAGGTGAGCCCGTGGTCGAGGAGCTTGTAGCGGAGGTCGATGCATTCCTGCTCCAGCGCTGGGCCGGCGATGGTGGAGAGGAGGACGATGGCCTCGCCCTTCGCCTCGTCAGGGATGCCGACGATGGCGATCTTGCGCTCCGTTTCGGCGTCGAGGCCGAGCACCTGGTTGATGGCGGCCTCGATGGTCTCGTGGGGCACCATTTCCCCCGCGATCTTGGAGAAACGCGAGATGCGGCCCTGGATGTGGAGGAATCCGTCCGCGTCGAGGAAGCCGACATCGCCGGTGCGGAACCAGCCGTCGGCGGAGAGGACCTCCTTGGTGCGTTTCTCATCGCGGAGGTAGCCGGGGAAAATGTTAGGGCCCTTGAGGACGATGATGCCGGGTTTATCGAGCGGGACGGGCGCATCGGTGGCGGCATCGACGAGCTTGATGGCGATGCCGGGCAGGAGCTGACCGACGGAGCCTCCGAGTTGGGCAGCGAGAGTATGGGCGCCGGCCGTTTCCTGGGGGGAAGGCAGGTTCACGTTGGTGGCAGGTGAAGTTTCTGTTAGACCGTATCCTTCCATGGGGCGGATGCCGAATTTCTCCTCGAACGCGTCGGCCAGGCTCTGCGGGAGCTTTTCCGCGCCGGTGACGATGAGCTTCAGCGACTCAAGCTGCGCGGGGTCGATGCGTTTCATGTAGCCGCGCAGGAAAGTGGGCGTCGCGAGCAGGACATCAATTTGGTGTAGGGAGATTAACTCGGCGAGGCGTTTCGTTTCCAGCGGCGAGGGGTAGGTGACGAGGTTGATGCCCTCGATTACGGGATACCAGAGAGTGACAGTGCAGCCGAAGGAGTGGAACAGCGGCAAACAACCGAGAAGAGAAGCGTCGCGCCCCATGTTCAGGCGGGTGGCAAACTGAGTGACGTTGGCGAGGACGTTGCGGTGAGTGAGCGGGACGCCCTTCGGCTCGCCGGAGGAGCCGGAGGTGAAAAGCAGGATCGCCTCGTCGTCGCCGCGGCGCTTGTTGAGGCCGAGGACGGTGGCGAGGATGGACGCGGGGAGGAGCTTGGAAATGACGCCCCATTTCACGATCTCCTTCTTGATCTCCGGGATCACGCGCTCGATGAAAATGAGGTCGCGGTTCGGCGGCCAAGGGAAGCCGGGGACTTTTCTAACAAATGGATCGGCGGTGATGAAACGATCCACATCCGCCTGACGAATCGAGGAGCGTATCGCGTTGTGGGAGGCGGTGAAATTCAGGTTCACCGGGATTTTCCCCGCGAAGAGCACGGCGAGGTTGGCGATGAGGCCGCCCTTGCCGGGCGGCAGCACGATG
This sequence comes from Prosthecobacter debontii, assembly GCA_945869855.1. Taxonomy (GTDB): domain Bacteria; phylum Verrucomicrobiota; class Verrucomicrobiia; order Verrucomicrobiales; family Akkermansiaceae; genus Luteolibacter. The sequence continues at coordinate 2,851 of CAMBQC010000097.1, read as the reverse complement.
GCGACGCGGGGCTTATCGGTCTCGGCGCGGATGTGCTTCGAGAGGGCGATCGCGACAGCAAGGATTTTCGAGTACGGCAGCACGATGTCGTCCGCGCCATCAACGATGCGGTCGTTGGGGTTGTTCTTGAGTCCTTGGAGCAGCGCGGTGGCGAGCGAACCCTTGAGGATCTCGCGGGTAGCGAAGGCCTCGGCGAAGGCCTCTAACAGATTCGCCTGCAGCGCGGGAAGGCTGGAATCCTTGGCGGGGATCTGCTTTCCGAAGGCGATCACGGCGGCGGGGAGGCTGGAAATGCGCTCGATGCCGAGGCAGGATTCGCGCGGGCAGTCGATGGCGATGGGCAGAATCGGCAAGCCGAAGGCGGCCAGCGTTTTCAGGTGGCCGGAGGGCGCATGGATGGGCGTGGCGGGCCGGGTGGCCGCGCGGCCGGGGACGAAAAGGAGGATGCCGTTGCCTTCGATGTATGCCGCGAATTCCTTCCCGGCGGAGGCCGGGTTCTTATCGTCGGCGGAAAACATCGCCCCGTTGCCGGACTTTTCCATGTGGCCGCGCAGGGCGGGATCGTGCTGGTCGTTTTCCTCGATAAGGTAGGTGATCTTGCGCCCGGAAAACTGTTTTTCCAGATGCAGGAGCTGCTGGAAATCGAGGCGACCGGGCACGGCGAGGAAACCGGTGGTGGGCACACGGTCGGGATGGAGAACTTGGATGGCTGACATTTTGAAAGGCTTCTGAGGGAATTATGCCTTTGTTTACGTGGAGAGGCACGGATTTTCTCGCCAAAACTCCCGGTGCCGTGCGGACACCTCGCGGGGTTCCTCCACTCGGGAGAAAACCTGTCCGAATGAATCAGAGAACCACGGATGGACACGGATGAACACGGATCGGATGAATGGAGACATCTGTTTTGGATATAATGGGAGATCTTGTAGGAGCCGGATCACAGCCGGGATGCGCATTCCTGACTTTTCATTCGTGTTTATCCGTGTTTCGAATTCTTTCCCCCACCAAGTGGTGCCCGCCCCATTTTGTGGCTTCTACCTTCCGCTTTCCGGCGTTAACCTGCCGCCATGAATGAAACGGAAGCCACACCGAAGAACATCGTTCTGATCGGCTTCATGGGATGCGGGAAATCCACCGTGGGGCGGGAGCTGCACCAACGGCTCGGCTACCGCCTCATGGACATCGACCAGATCATCGAGGAAACCATGGGAAAAAGGATCACCGAGATTTTCCGCGAGCAGGGCGAGTCCGCCTTCCGTGATTTCGAGACCATACAGCTCCAAGAAATTTCCAAGCAAACCGACACGCGTCACATCATTTCCACCGGCGGGGGGATTGTGATCCGCCCGGAGAACCGCGCGCTACTGCGTAAGCTCGGCTACGTCGTCTGGCTGCGAGCGCCCGAAAACATCATTTACGAGCGCACCTCCCGCAACCGCGACCGCCCTCTGCTCAACGCCCCGAACGCCCGCGAAAAAATCTCCGACCTCCTCGCCGAGCGCGAGCCATGGTATCGCGAGACCGCCCATCTCCGCGTGGACACCGCCGGGCTGGAGTCCCACGAACTCGCCACCGGCATTCTGGAAAGCGCCCGCTATTTCTTCGCCCATCCCGCATGAGCGAACCCGCCGACACCATCAAGCGCTGGGCCGCCGAGCTCGGATTCGACGATTGCCGCATCGCCAACGCGAAACGCGCCACCCACGCCGACGAGTTCATGGAATGGATCGGCGACGACCGCCACGGCGAGATGGCGTGGATGGAAAAAACGCCCCACCGCCGCTGCGATCCCCGCGAAGTCCTACCCGGCTGCCGCGCTGTCATCTGCCTCGCGCTGAACTATCATACCGGCTCCAACCCTTTCCCCGAAGGCCACCCCGCGGACTACCGTATCGCCCGGTATTCGTGGAACGAAGACTACCACGATCTCATCGAAAAACGCCTCACTCTCCTCGATGCGAAGCTCAAGGGACTCGGCGGCACCCAGCGCTATTACGTCGATACAGGCCCGGTGCTGGAGCGGGATTTCGCTACGGATTCCGGCCTCGGCTGGAGCGGGAAATCCACCGTCCAAATCCACCGCCGCCTCGGCGCCTGGTTCTTCCTCGCCGAGCTGCTCACCACCCTCGACCTCCCGCCCGATCCCCCTTTCGGTGACCATTGCGGGAAATGCACGCGCTGCATCACCGCCTGCCCCACACAAGCCATCACCACCCCCCACAAGCTCGACGCCCGCCGCTGCATCTCCTACCTCACCATCGAGAATAAAGGCCCCATCCCCATGGAATTCCGCCGTGCCATCGGCGACCGCATCTACGGCTGCGACGATTGCCTCGAAGCCTGCCCGTGGAACCGCTTCGCCCAGACCTCCCGCGAAATCACCTTCCAGGCCCGCCCGGAAATCTTCGCCCACCGCCTCCGCGACTTCCTAGCCATGGACGACGAAGCCTTCCGCCGCACCTTCGCTAAATCCCCGATCAAGCGCATCAAACGCTCACGTTTTCTGCGGAACGTCTGCGTTGCCCTCGGCAATACCGGCACATCCGAAGACCTCCCAAGCCTAAGGCAAGCCGTTCAAGACCAAGACCCTCTCATCGCGGAACACGCAGCGTGGGCTGTGGGGGAGATAGAAGATCGAGACAACACCTAGGCCGATTTCCTGGGATTTATCCGGAACCAGTAAATCAGATTCAATCGAACGTGCGCCACGGGCCATCCCGCCGGATCAGCCGCCGCGGGCTAGGGCATCGAGTTTGCCGAGATAGTCCAAACTGTAGATTCCCGATCCGTGCCCGTCAGCCCAGTGGAGTTGGATTCCGTAGCCACCGACCATCTCGAAGCGTAGGAGGTC
>CAMBQC010000096.1 GCA_945869855.1 Prosthecobacter debontii | reverse complement strand
GTCCGCGATGCTATTCTCCTGGTCGCGCAGGGTAAACTGCTTGATCACCAGTGGCTGCACCGGGGCAGAGCAGGCGGCGAGGCAAAGGAAAGGGATAGCGGCCGTAAATTTCATAGATGTTACGCGTTCGATTCGAGGCGAGCCTTGAGGCGTTTCAGGACTTCCTCATAGGCTTCCATCACATTTCCGAGATCGCGGCGGAAGCGATCCTTGTCCATTTTCTCGCCGGTCTTAATATCCCACAAGCGACAGCCATCCGGGCTGATCTCATCGGCGAGGACGATTTTTGATGGATCGCTGGCGAGGCGGCCGAACTCGAGCTTGAAATCGACGAGCTTGAGGCCGACCCCGGCGAAGAAGCCAGAGAGGATTGTATTCACCTTGAGCGCGGACTCGCGGAGTAGAGCCATGTCTTGCGGGGAGGCGAGTTTCATCTCACGGATGTAGTCGTCGTTGATGAGCGGATCACCGAGGGCGTCGCTCTTGTAGGAAAACTCGATGACCGGCTGAGAAAAGGGAATCCCCTCATCCATGCCGGTGCGCTTGCAGAAACTTCCCGCCGAGACATTGCGGATGATGACCTCGACCATGACGATCTCGACTTTTTTCACCTCGACGTTCGTCTCATCGATCTGGCGGACGAAGTGGGTGGGGATACCGGTTTTCTCCAGATACTGGTAGATGAGCGTGCTGATCGCGTTGTTGAGTCGACCCTTATTCTCGAAGCTGGCCTTCTTCTCGCCATTGAAGGCGGTGGCGTCGTTCTTAAACTCCATCCTCAGGATAGAAGGATCATCAGTGGTCCAAAGGCGCTTCGCTTTCCCTTCATAAATCGGCTGCATGGCCAGTTGTGGATATTCCGCGGAACCGGGTCAAGCTTCCTCCTCACCGCCGCTCTAACCATTCCTTAGTTCCGTATCTCAGAGCGCCGATCTCCGCGACTCGTCCTTCATCCGGATGAATCTCTGCCTCCCACCAACTTTCCGCGAGGCGCTCCGCGAAGCGTTCACCACGTAACCGCGAGTCCCCCGCCGTGGCGACGGAACCCTGATGAAGCAGACCGAGCTTTCCCCGGTGCTGCGCCGCACCTGCGAGTTTTTCCCCGGCGGCATCCATGATGTCATACTCGACGGGATTCTCGAAACACATTCCGCCGGATATCTCGTTCGAAGGGGCAAGGCCGGGCTCTCCGCCTTCGGCCTTCAACACGCCGCTGAGGATCTCGTGGATTGCGCGGTAGCTCTCGCCGCTTTTCATTCGTGCGAGTTCATAGCGCCGGGGCACGATGAGGCTGTATGTCCAATCGCAGCGGTGATCCACCGTGCCACCGCCTGTCCAGCGGCGAACGAGGTTCACTCCGGAAAGCCCGACCATGGCATCTGTCAGTTTCCCGAAATAACCCAGACTACCCCATTCACCGTCCCAACCGTATATTCGGAGGATGGGATGGGTAGCATATCCCAGGAGCCACTCATCCACCGCCATCGCTTCAGGGCCGGAGCGCGCCAGCGGATCGAACCAAAGTTCCATTTCACGAAAAATCATGTCTTAAATTACTGCTAAGAAACCTGCCGGAAAAAGCAAAGAACGAGTCGATCAAAAAAATGCGATCCATTCAAAAAATAGATTGCACCTGACTCAGCCTCTCCATAGCTTCCCGCCCACCCGAACGGTATGGAGCGGTAGCTCAGTTGGTTAGAGCGCCAGCCTGTCACGTTGGAGGTCGCGGGTTCGAGCCCCGTCCGCTCCGCCATCCCCGTTCGAGTTGACCCTGCCAAACGGCCCTCAAAAGCCATAAGGCGGGGTTTTTCTTTATCGCCTTACAGCCCATGGGCTATAGGGTTTTGCCCAAACTCACTTGAGCTTTGAATTTTGAAATTTGAATTTTTATGCCCACCGTCGCCATCGTAGGCCGCCCGAATGTCGGGAAATCCGCCCTCTTCAACCGCCTCGCCGGTCGCAAGATCGCGATCGTGCATGACCAGCCCGGAGTCACGCGGGACAGGATCGCCGCGCCCTGCACTCTGACCGCGCATCCCTGCACGCTGATCGACACCGGCGGCATAGGTGCCACACTCGACGACGGCTTCGGCGAGCAGGTCGCCATCGAGGCGGACATCGCGATGCAGACGGCCGATCTGATTCTTTTCCTCGTCGATGCCCAAGAAGGCCTGACCGCCATCGACCAAGCACTCGCGCAAAAGCTCCGCAAGGCCAAGCCGCCGGTGCTACTCGTCCTCAACAAGGTGGATCATGACAAGCATGAGTCGTGCTTCGCGGATTTCACCAGCCTCGGCCTGCCCGATAGCGTCTTCGTTTCCGCCGAGCACGGACGGAACTTCGGTGAGTTGATCGACAAGATTGATGCTGTTCTCACGCCGCTCCACGTGGAGACCGAGGAGGTGATGGAGGTGGCGGAAAAAATCGGGATCAAGCTCGCCATCATCGGCAAGCCGAACGCCGGGAAGTCCTCGCTGGTCAACGCCATTCTGAAGGATGAGCGCACCATCGTCTCCGAAATTGCGGGAACCACGCGTGATGCGGTGGATCTACCCTACTCGTTCATGGGCGAAAATTTCACCCTCATCGATACGGCCGGCCTGCGCCCGCGCGGCAAGCGCGACAACTCTGTCGAGGTCTTCTCGGCAATCCGTTCTGAAAAGGCGATCCGCCGTGCCGATCTTTGCGTACTTGTGATCGACCTCGCGGCGGGCATTTCCGCGCAAGACCGCAAGATCGCCCAGCTCATTCTTGAGGAGAAAAAGCCCTGCCTAATCGTGCTGAACAAGTTTGATCTTTTCCACCCCGGTGCCTCCTACAAGGAACGCGTTGCCGAGGCTGAGGAACAAGTGCGGCGCGAGCTGTTCTTCCTTTCCTATGCGCCCTTCGTCGCCTGTTCCGCGAAAACCGGGGACTCCACAGAGCACGTGCTAAAGAAAGCGATCGCGATCAAGAAAGGCGCGCAGGACATCCCCGGCACCGGCAAGCTTAACCGTATCCTGCAATCGGCGATGGAAAAGAACCCGCCACCGACAGACAATAAAGCGAAGCGCATCAAGCTCTACTATGCTACGACGGCCACGAACGACAAATACTCTGTCATCCCAGTGCCGACACTTGTGCTTTTCGTGAACGACAAGCACCTCATGAAGGACTCCTACGAGGCCTACCTCACCAATCAGTTTCGCGAGGCGCACCCCGCGCCCGGTATCCCCATTATCTTCTCCATCCGCTCCCGCACCCGACGCGAATGGGAGCCGCCCAAAAAGGGCAACCAAGGGCATTGATCCGGCTGCCTCTTCGCTGGCTCAAAGCCCAAGATCAGGAGCTAGCTCTGCGACCAAGGTCTGCTTGCGATCCGGACCGACGCCAACAAAGGCGATGGGCGCGTCGCAGAGTTCGGAAAGGCGAGTGAGGTAGGCTTTCGCATTGGGTGGGAGATCAGCGTAGCTGTTGCAAGCAGTGGTATCCACTTTCCAGCCGGGCAACGTTTCGTAGATCGGCTTGGCGCGATCCCAGAAGGAACGGTCGGCGGGCGGAAGTTCGTGGCGGATGCCGTCGATATCGTAGGCGATGCAGATTTTCAGGTCGTCGTATTCGTCGAGACCATCGATGTTGGTGACGGCGAGTCCAGTGACGCCGTTGACCATGCAAGCGAAGCGGAGCAGGACGGTATCGAGCCAGCCGCATCCGCGCGGGCGGCCGGTGGTGGCACCAAATTCGCGACCGAGATTGTGAAGGTATTCGGAAAGGCCTTCGTCGCCGGTGGGGAAAGGGCCAGAGCCGACGCGGGTCGTGTAGGCCTTGCAAACGCCGATCACGGCCTCGATGGCGGTCGGCGGCAGGCCAGTGCCGGTGGTGGAGCCGCCGGCGGTGGTATTCGAAGAGGTGACGAAGGGGTAAGTGCCGAAGTCGATATCGAGCAAGGTGCCCTGCGCGCCCTCGAAGAGGAGGTTCTTCTTTGCTTTCCAGGACTTGTGCAGGACAGGGATCGTGTTCGTGACGTGCGGGCGTAGACGCTCGAAAGCCGTGTAGATTTCCTCAATAACGACCTCGGCGGTGAAGGTGGGGAGATCGTATTTCACGAGGATCTCATTCACCTCGGTGACGCGGCGGCTGATCTGCGCCTCAGCAAAAGGGCGGTCGAGGAGATCCGCCATACGCAAGCCGCAGCGGTTCACTTTGTCGGCGTAAGCGGGGCCGATGCCGCGTTTCGTGGTGCCGATCTTCTGGTCGCCGAGCGAGATCTCGCGGGCGGCATCGAGTTCCTTGTGGAAAGGCAGCACCACGTGGGCGCGATCGGAGATGAGGAGTTTTTCCGGCCCGATGGCGATCCCCTGCCCCTCGATGCGCTCGATCTCGATGCAGAGGCCGATGGGATCGACAACGACGCCGTTGCCGATCACGTTGACCTTGTCGTCCCAGAGAATGCCGGAGGGGAGGAGGTGGAGGACGTATTTCACGCCCTTGGCGATGACCGTGTGCCCGGCGTTGTTGCCGCCCTGGCCGCGGATGACCACGTCGGCGCTCTCTGTTAGATAGTCAACGATCTTGCCCTTGCCTTCGTCGCCCCATTGGAGGCCGGTGATAACTATGTTCATAAAATTCAAAATTCAAAATTCAACTCTCAAGAAAGAGTTGGATACGCTTCCCTAATAACTTCTAACGTTTCCCCGCCTCGATGAGCGCAGCGAATTCTTCGAAGAAGTAGGTCGCGTCGTTGGGGCCTGGAGCCGCCTCCGGGTGGTATTGGACGGAGAATACGGGGAGGGTCTTGTGGCGCATACCCTCGACGGTGTTATCATTGAGGTTGATGTGGGTGACTTCGACTTCGTCAGGCAGCGAGTCGGGATCGACGGCGAAGCCATGGTTCTGCGAAGTGATGGTGATTTTCCCGGTGCGCAAGTCTTTGACGGGTTGGTTACCGCCGCGGTGGCCGAACTTGAGTTTAAAAGTTTTCCCGCCGTAGGCGTGGGCGAGGAGCTGGTTGCCGAGGCAGATGCCGAAGGTGGGGAGCTGGGTGATCAGTTCACGGATCTCCCTATGGATGTAGCCAAGGGCGGCGGGATCGCCGGGGCCGTTGGTGAGGAACAGGCCATCGGGTTTCATCGCGAGGATTTCCGCGGCGGTGGTGGTGGCAGGGACGACCTCGACCTCAAAGCCCGCCTGGCGGAGCATACGGAGCTGGTTGTATTTCAGTCCTAGATCGATGGCGACGACCTTGTATTTCGCGGGCGGGAGTTCCTGGTAGGTCTCGGTTTCGCCGATGGAGGCGTTGGGCAAAGTCCAGAGCCGGGATTCCTCCGTCCAAGTGTAGGTCTCCTTGGTGGTGACCTCCTTGACGAAATCGGAACCTTCCATCGGGGCGGAGTTTTTCGCGGCTTCGACGGCCTCCGCTTCGGAAAGCTCAGTGGTGACACAGGCGCGCATGGCTCCAAGCGAGCGGAGGTGCTTGGTAAGGGCTCGGGTATCTATGCCCTCGATGCCGAGGATCTCGTGGCGTTCCAAATACAAGGAAAGGCTTTCGGTAGAGCGGTAGTTCGAGGGGATCTCGCAGAGCTCGCCGATCACAAACGCGCGGATGTGCGGGCCGGCGGATTCGTTGTCCTCGGGATTGATCCCGTAGTTTCCAATCATCGGGTAGGTCATCGCAACAATCTGACCGCGGTAGGACGGATCGGTAATGACCTCCTGGTAGCCGGTCATCGAGGTATTGAAACAGATTTCTCCGGTGGTGGTTCCGCTGGCTCCGTAGGATAATCCGGTAAAGCAGCGTCCGTCTTCGAGGGCGAGAATGGCGGTGGTGGGCACGGAACGGGAGGGTATGTACCGTCCGGCAGGGAGGGAACACTAAATTTTTCGATGGTGGTTGGGTTAATCCAGTCTTGGCTTCAAGGCCGGTGATTTTGAACATTCGCGGTGATCCGTTTTCCGCTCCACGTCGGTGAATGTCTCGATGGCGATTCCGGCAAAGGCTTGGAGATGATCCCAAGCTGAACTTGCGGCGCTTTCTTCCGTTGCTGGCAATTTGGATGACTTCTGACCGACCCGTGGAATCTGTGACGAAGCGCTTTGCAAATCAATGGCGTTTCCGGACGCTTTTTGGCCATGGTGGGCGACCAAAGATCGCCCCCACATGCCAGGAAAACTCACCTTGTCGCGATCACCTGGCAGGTGAAGCCCTTGAGATAAGACGTTTCGGGAAGGGTGATGAGGACGGGGTGATCCGCGCGCTGGTGGTGCTCGGCGAGAAGGCGGAGAGCTTGTTTGGCATCCACGGAGGCGTCGGCGAGGTTTTCCAGGAAAAGCTCGCGGGAGGCGTGGTGGGAGCAGCAGAAGGTGGAGAGGAGGCCGCCCTTTTCGAGGAGCTTGAGCGAGCGGAGGTGGATCTCTTTGTAGCCGCGCATGGCGTCCATGAGGGTTTTCTTGTTTTTCGTGAAACTTGGCGGATCGAGGATAATGAGGTCGTATTCCGGTTGGGCGGATTTCAGGAAATCGAAAACGTTCGCCTCG
>CAMBQC010000095.1 GCA_945869855.1 Prosthecobacter debontii | reverse complement strand
AGAACGGCTTGGCAACCGGGACAGATAATATCTTCCGTATCGGAAGAATCTGCGCAAAACATTGTTCCGCAATTTCCGCAATGCCCGGCTCCGGGTTTCCCGCACCACGGGCATTTGGGTGCTCCGTTGAGGAGCTGACTTTGTATGCTTGGTAACTCACCTTCGGTTGTCGCTTGTGCCTCTTCTTCCGTGAGTTGGTGAGCGAAAGAAGGTTGGTAGCAGCCGATGAGTGGATCGAAGCGGTAGCGCATGAGATACGGAGACCTCTTCACCGAGCAGCGGACGCGGAGGAAGACTTGCCGCAGAGGGCCACCCTCGAACGACTCTGCGGGCGTTTCGACTTTCTGGATATTATCGGGGAGCTTCTGAAGATTGATGCCGCCATCGGAATTTTCTCCTGTGCCGATGCTGGCACTGGAAACAGATGCGGTGAGCCAGACGAAGAGTTTTCCAAATGATTCCGGTGCCATGTCTTCCATGCGGAGAACGACGTCGGTGATAGACTGGAGGACAGAGAAATCCACATCCATGCCGCAGCCGATCGCGTAGATGTTTGCCGGGCGCGGACGAACTTTCGTGCCGATGCGGGAAAGTGCCGCACGCCAGTTGTCACTGGGTTGGCCATCTGTGAGAAGGATGACAAGTGGACGATAGTCGCCCTTGGAATCGTGAGTGGTCTTGCGCACCTCAGTGGTAATCCGGTTTGCGAGTATTTCCAGTGCGGCTCCTAAAGCAGTGCCGGGGCGGAGGCGCAGTTGGGGTTCTTGGAAGTCGATCAAGGGTGTCAAAGGACAAATTAGCTTCGCACTCGCATCATAGGTGATGACGCTGAGAAAAACGCTTTCCAACGCATGCGGATCACGGCGGAGTGAGGTGAGCATGGTGCTCAGGCCGGAACGGACTGCATCGATACCTTGCCCAATCATGGATTCCGAGCAGTCGATGAGGAGATAAACGGGGAGACGTCGATTCATTCTGTTAGATTTCTAGGAATTGTAGTAAAATGCTACGGCTGGGATGAAGGGGGAGCAGACAGCCAGAAAAATCACCAAGCAACCGAATGTGGTTCGGTTGTAAATCCGATTGTAGATGGCCCGCTTGGGATTGGTTAAAAATCCCCAGCCACGTGGTGCCTTGATTCCAAGAGAATGCCGAGCATATCGCTTCCATGAAGTCCGAGCTGCGACGCGCTTTTTCAAGGAAGGTATCCGAAAGCCAAATTTCATAACCTAAAATCTAAGCCCCTTTCACCATTTGCACCTGAACGAGGCGTCCGGTGTCTTCCGAGCTGAGCAGGAGTTGTAGTCCGTCCACGAGTTCCACTTTACCTCCAGGCGGGATGACCTTTTTATTGGTCACATCCTTCAAAGTGGTGAGCAACTGATTCACGAACCACCATTGGCCGTTGTGCAGAACGAAGTAGCCGACGGGCTTCTTCTGATCGGGCGTGAGCCTTTCGTTGGGCGCGATATGGCGGTGAACATGCCATGGGTATAGGTATTGGTCAGTGTAAACCATTAACCGATGGTTCTCCGGGCGGAACGGATCGCTTTGCTTTCGACGGAAATATAGGTTAAGAACCGGAAGAAGGCCTTTGTATTTCGTTCCACAAAATGGACAAGCGGGTTTGGTACTATTGTCGAAAACATACCACTTTTGCGCACAGTCTGAATTTGAACAGGGTTGTATCAGATCGACGGTCTTGACCAATGCTGTTTCCCAATCATTCGCGCTCGGCCGGAGATGTGGCTGATGGAGTCCATCAACAAAAGATTTATGGAACAATTCGTTCAAATAAGGGCCTGCGATGCAAGAAGGCATTTTCCTGATATCAGCATACGGAAGGTCTGTCGGCCTCAAATTTCCGACTACTGGACGATTGGATTTGTCCGTGGGATGCTCTATGAAAAGCGCCCTTTCACCCATGTGAAGTTCTTCATCGCGCCCTGGCTCAGGATCGTGAATTTTCCCTCCTTGGAGAGGGTGCCGATAAAGAACATACATATAAATCAACACAGCCAAAGCATGGCGATCTGTTTCAATACAGGGTAGAAAACGACCCTTATCTGTGATAGGCAAAGAAAGGGTTTTTAGAACCTCGGGCGCGATGAAACCAGGTGTTCCTACTACATCAGGTGGAAATTTTTGCGGAACAACTAGGCCATCGATATCGATTACAGCCGCGCTGCCACTTAGCGGATCAACGAGGACGTTTCTGTAGGAAAGATCGGAATGCGCGAGACCCGCCGCGTGAAGGCGTTTAACGGCGCGTGACATTTTTATGCACATACCAAGGTAGTTCCGCCATTCGCCCCGCTCACGTTTGTCGATGAAGCGTTGCTGGTGGTGGGCACTTGCAAACCACTTGCCTTCCTTATCCCGACCTTTAATACCGAGCATATCGTTGTTCTGGGATCCGTATTGAAAGAAAAACTCCTTACCGTAGGTTGGCGCTATGAGAGCGACTTGTCCCGTACTCGGAATTGTTACGATATCCGTCGGCCAGCAGAATACCGTTTCCCAGTAATCGCCCCCAGCTTGATTAAAAATGCTCTCCCGATATTTGCCAACGATCAACTTCAGCCTTTCAAGCGATCTGGAGTCCTGTGTTTTGATGAATTTCTGGACGACGTAGCTCCGATCTGGTGAAAAATAAACTTCCTTTACAGCACCAGTCCCGGCGTGTTTTTCGGAATCGAATTGATAGGTCTTTCCGGTAAGTTCGGATTTGACGTTGATAACGCTCATTCCGCGGTTGGACTAGGGTTAGGTAAAACTGCTACGAGCGTACGGTCGTCATGGTTGCCGGGGGAGAAAAAATTCATCCACTCAAGGAGGGATTCGGAACTTTCCAATGTGGGTTCTAGCTCTGCCCACAGGGTGCTCCAACAGGCAGAATCAGCGAATGCTGCGTCACTGGGGAATTTCGGATCTGTGATACCATCGGTCATTGAGAGAGCGGCAGTGAAATTTTGAACGACTTCATTGTGGTAGCGCTTTTCAAGATTCTCAGGTTTCACCGAGAGGGATGAGGGTATGGTGAGAAAGGTGGTTTGGCCTGCATGTTCACCGCCGTCTGGAAGAGTGAGGGGGATCGCGTCTTGGGGGCTGGTAAATATGCCCGCGCCGCCATCGCCGATGGAGAAAGTAGCGGCGAAACACGCATCGCCCATTTTTTTCATCAGCAGGAGGATGAGTGTCGTGTCGTAGTTCCGAAGTGTAGGCGGCTCGGGCAAGGACTCAGATGGATTTTGCGATTCCCTTTCAATTTTGTCATGTGCAAGTCGTGCAGCATCGTAAAGCAGATCACGAATTGGTCGCACAGGCTGGCTCTCGCTATCCATCACGGGCTGTTTGCTGGTGCCAACATACTGGTATTCAGGAGCGTTCAGATTTCCGACAAGCCAGTCACGGCATGACGTGCAGGCTATGCTTGAGCCTTTGCGAGAGTATTTCGCGGAGCCTGCGCCATCGGCGACAGCGACCACTAGCCATCCAGTCTTTTCCGCATAGCCTACCGCGAAATCGTCGTCGCGGAAGTCGCCTTTGTTCGCATGGGAGCGCCCTCTTCTACTTGCGGCGATGACTTTGAAATCAGGGTAGTTGAAAGTTTCGTGAGCGAGGGAAGCCTTCTGGTAAGGTGCCTCTGGCGATGGATCGAGATCTTTCCACAAGCTGGCGGGATCTGGATTGATAAGCAGAGATACTTCAAATCGAATGCTCCTGGCTGAAGGCGAAACCGCGTAGTCGAGTAGCAGGACATCTTCTAATGGCCGTGTGGGTGTGCCGGTCACGGCACCAGTCGCTGCGTCAAAGTTAAGCCCGGAATCACAAGGGAGTTGGAGATGAGAGATGCTTGCAAATGCAGGATCATCACCACGCGCTTCCGCGATTCTTCCTGCGATGGCACCGCCTTCCACCGAGTATGGTTTGCCAGCGGTGCCGTTCCGCAGTGCGATACGGATATTCGGACTTCTTGGTGTCGGCGGGAGCGGTGCGGCGGTGGTTTCGACTGGAAGAGATGACGTCTCGGCGTTTGCAGGTTGTTCGGAATTTTGGATGTACTCCGATTTCAGTAATTCGGAGAAATTTTCCATGGTTTGGAGTCGAAGAGACTCCGGTGTGGAACAGGATTCCAACAATTTTAAGAAAAGAGGGGGAAGGATCGAGTTGGGATGATTGCAGACTTTGAAGGGTTCATCTTGAGAGTTTGAAGAGATCCAGAATATCGAGTGTTCCACGAAGTCGGCTACGTCACGACTCTTCCGTTCCTCAATGGTGAGGTCATCCGATATTGATGCGGTGGCTCGAAATTTCGTCGGATCAAATTTTGCGGTGGATTCGTCCAACCATGGAGCTATGTCCTTTCCCAGATTGCCGTGAGCGGAGTTTTCCGAGTGCAACTGGCTTAAGGTTTCTGCCAAGGCTGGCAGAAACTCTTGGAGCGTAGGGGAAGATTTGGACTGTTGCAAAATATCCGACATGAGATTTTTCTGTTAGACGACGATCTGGATTTCTGGAGGAGGGCACGGGAGACGAAAATCAGGCGGAGGATCCATGGCTGGTAATTCAATGCTGGACGAAGCGCCCAGTGTCCGGTTGCCGCTTGAGACGGTGGAGGACACCCACATGAAAAGCCCGGCAAATGAGTGGCTGTCCATGGTTTCGAGATTGTAGATATGGGGCGTGAGTTTCTTGAGAGGCTCGAGTTTTGCTTTTGGCCCGGCGGCGCAGGCGACGACAGTCGCGAAGGGGCGGCGTGCCACTTCCTCCACCATGCGGTTGTAGAGAGCGGTGTCGTTGGGGCTACCATCTGTCATCAGAAACGCAAGCGGTCGCCAGTCTCCCTTCTCCGTTGCGGTGTTCCGCTTCAGATCTTTATCAACGCACTGGCACAGAAGCTCCAAGGCGGCACCAGTCATAGTCGCACCGGATTGTGGGCATTCGATTAAGGGAGTCTGGAAGGTCTCAAGACTATCCAAGGGCATCAGGAGGCGTGCCTTATTATCAAATGTGATGATTGAGATATGAACGGCCTCCAAAGCGTGTGGATCTTGGCGCAGCGAAGATATGAGAGACTGCACCCCGACCTTTAGTGCTTGGATAGGCTCTCCTCTCATCGAACCCGATGTATCGAGCACTAGATAAACCGGTAATCTGCGGACGGACATGATTTTATGAACGGATCAGACAACGACTTGAATTTCCGGAGGAGGAGGAGGGAGCTGATCGAGTCCTTCCAATTCCTTGCCGTTCTGCACGCTTTTGCTGGAAAGACCGATGGAAGCAGTGACCCATTTGAAAAAAGCGGACATGGCGGCGGAATCGGCCGTGTCAAGAGCGACGACGGACTCAGGAGCGATTTTCTTGAGGATATCGGTATCCGCGTCATTGACCGCACAGGCAACGATAGCCCCCCATTTCTCCTGCTTGAAACGAGCCAAGCCTTTTTCGAAATCATCGGTAGGCATTCCGTCTGTCATGATGAAAACCATGGGACGCCAGTCCGCTTTCTGGGTGCCGGACGCTTTGATGACATCGCGCCGTGCACAATTTGCCACGAGCTCCAGAGCTTCGCCCATCGCGGTGACTCCAGAGGCGGTGACGTTGGGTGCTTGGAAGGAAGGTAAATCCGTTAGCGGCACCAGTTCATGAGCACTTGAATCGAAGGTGATGACACTAAGATATGCGGTTTCAAGTGCTTGCGGATCCTGCCGGAGAGCTGAAACGAGCATCTGCACGCCGTTGTTGACGGCTTGGATGGGTTCCCCAGACATGGAACCGGAGGCATCGAGAACTAGATATACGGGTAAGCGGCGCATGTTAGTATTTTATTTTGGAATGTAGGATTTGAGGAGATGGACGAAACTATCGTATGGGTGGGGATCGCCGATGGCGCGGAACTTCCAGCCGCCATCACGTCGATAAACTTCGCCGAAAACCATCGAGCATTTGCCGTCATAAGTGAGATCGGAACCCAAGGAATAACGGGCTATCTCTTTGCCTTTTCCATCCACGGCGCGCATGTAGGCACTCTCTACCTGACCGAAATGTTGCTTCCGGCTCGTGCCGCCGTAGATGCAGACAAGAAAGAGGATGGAGTGATATTGAGCAGGGACGGAGTTGAGTTTTACGACGATTTGCTCGTCGTCCTGAGTACCGCTTCCGCCGACGATATTGTCGCCCGAATGACTGACTGTGCCCGATGAATGCTTCAGGCTATTGAAAAAGACGATGTCGCCTCCGCGTAGTTTATCATCGCCGATGTTTTTCACTTTGCCATTCTCATCGAGCAGGAACGCTATCGCATCAAGGTCGAACTCCGCATCATCTTTCCTTCCAATCAAGCTTCCGAGAAAGCCCTTCTTTTTTTCACGAACTTTCCAGCCCAGTCCGATGGTGATCTGGTCTAGGTCGTTGGTATCCTTGCGCAGATCGATGGTCTGCCCTTTTGTTAGGTTGATGGCCATTAGGATTGATGGTCAGCCCGCGTATGCGGACGCGTATTTTTTTACGTAAGTCTTAAGCCCCCCGGGGTGCCCATCACCGATGGCCTCG
>CAMBQC010000094.1 GCA_945869855.1 Prosthecobacter debontii | reverse complement strand
GTTCTCGCCGGCGTCGAAGACGATTCCGTCGCCGGCCTTGAGCGGTGGGGTTTGTTGCGAGGGCCGGGTGTCGAGGCGGATCCAGCCGTTTTGTGCCTCGATGATTGTGCCGAGGAAGGGGCCGCGTTTTTTCCCGAATTTTCCGTGGGTGAGGTAGGGATGGTTGGTGCCTGCGAGCCAGCCGGTGGTTAGGCCGCGTGAGAAGGTCATTTCGAGGGCGTATCTGTCCTCGGGGGTGATTGTCGGGACAGGATGTCCCGACGACGGACTGGGACTGCAAGTCCCAGCCACTGCGACGCAGGCGTCGAGGGCCTTGCGATAAACGCGGGTGACGGCGGCGACGTATTCCGGAGTTTTTAGGCGGCCTTCGATCTTGAAACTTTTCACGCCGGCGCGGACGAGATCCGGGATGAGATCGACGGCGGCGAGATCCTGAGGGGAAAGCAGGTAGCGGTGCTCGCCGAGATCGCGGGTTTCGCCATCGACGACGATCTCGTAGGGCATGCGGCAGGCTTGGGCGCACTCGCCGCGGTTGGCGGAGCGTTGGCCGAGGCTTTCCGACGTGAGGCATTGGCCGGAGTAGGCGACGCACAATGCGCCGTGGACGAAGACTTCCAGAGGAGTGATCGGTGCCGGGTGATCAGTGATCTGTGAAGAAGAGTGGAATCGTTCGATTTCCTTCACGGAGAGTTCGCGGGAAAGGACGGCGCGTTCCATCGGGAAAAGGGTTTCCAGGAAAGCGAGTCCTTCGGGGGAGGTGATGGTCATCTGGGTGGATGCGTGGAGTTCCACGTCCGGCGTGATGGTGCGTGCCATTTTCGCGAGGCCGATGTCCTGAATGATGAGGGCGTCCACCCCGGCGTCCGCGATCAGGCGGAGTTGGCGCTCGGCGGCCTCCAGTTCGCCGGTGAAGATCAGGGTGTTCATCGCGACGAAGCCTTTCACGCCGTGCTTGTGGAGATAGGCCATCAACTCCGGGAGGTCGGCTTCGGTGAAATTGTCGGCGCGGAGGCGGGCGTTGAATTTCGGCAGGCCGAAGTAGATCGCGTCCGCTCCTGCGGCGACGGCTGCACGGGCGCAGTCCCAGTTTCCGGCGGGTGAGAGGAGTTCGGTCATGTAGCGTGGGGACGAAAAATTAGGGGAAGTTTTGAAATCGCGCAACCGTGTTGGTTTTGCGGTGTTTTCGGTTTAATAAGGAGACAGTCATGTTACCGCCAGCAAAAGGAAATTGGACGAAGGAAGAGGCAAGGCACCTGTTGGGTCGGGCGGGTTTCGGCGGGTCGCCGGATGAGATCGGGCGTTTCCATGCGATGGGCAGGGAGAAAGCGGTGGATTTCCTGCTCAATCCCGAGGAGCCGGTGGAGGCGCATCCGAAGCCCGAGTGGGCGGACTTGAAAGCCGCGATGGCCGATATGGCGGAGATGATGATGGAGCGGAGGGAAATGATGGCGGACACGCGCGGTATGTCTGACGAGGAGGCGGCGAAAAAGCGTCAAGAGATACAGAAAGAAATCCAAAGGGAATCCCGCAGGCAGGGTTTGGAGGCGCAGCATTGGTGGTTCAACCGTATGCTGAAATCGAAAGCGCCGCTGCGCGAGAAGATGACGCTTTTCTGGCATGATCATTTTGCGACATCGATCCAGAAGGTCAAACAACCGGTGCTGCTGATGAAACAGAACGAGCTGTTCCGCAATCATGCTTTCGGGAATTTCCGTGAACTTACGCAACAGGTCGTCCGCGATCCGGCGATGATGCTTTATCTCGATACGCAGCGCTCCAGTAAGTCGATGCCGAACGAGAATTTCGCGCGGGAGATCATGGAGCTCTTTACCCTCGGCGAGGGGAATTACACCGAAGAGGATGTGAAACAGGCGGCGCGGGCCTTCACAGGCTACCAACTCAACCGCCTGAACGGCGAGGTGATGCAGAGCGCGAGGGCTTGGGACGATGGAGAGAAAACAATTTTCGGTGAAACCGGCCCCTACAACGGCAAGGATGTGGTGAGCTTGATTTTTAAAAAGGATGCCTGCGCGAAATTTATGGTGACCAAGTTGTGGGAATTCTTCGCCTACGAGAAACCCGTGGACCCGGCGATGGAGGATCTCGCGGTGACCTTCCGCAAAAACGATTATGTGCTGAAACCGGTGCTCCGGGAGATTTTCCTATCAAGCGAGTTCTACGGCGAGGAGGCGATGGCCACGATGATCAAATCCCCGGTGCAATACCTTGTGCAGCTTATCAAGGAACTGGAGATGGAGTCCGCGCCGCTGGGTTTCCCGATCATGGGGCAGACCCAGCTCGGGCAGGTGCTGTTTATGCCGCCGAACGTGGCGGGCTGGGATTGGGGGAAAGCGTGGATCAATACGAACACCTTGCTCACCCGCTACAATCTCGCAGGAAGCCTAACCAAAGGAAGCGTCGGCGGCATGATGGGGCGCGGCGATGGGAAACTGGGTAAGCTCGCCGAGAGGCGCGGAATGCGCGGCGGCTCCGTTGGCCCGGACTTTCCGAAGATCGCCCCCGAGTCCCGTCGCAATGAGACGGAAAAGCTTGTGGACGGGCTGATCGGGAGGTTTTTCTGCGTTCCCATCCCTGCGAAGGCGCGGGACTCTTTCATCGCCTACGCGGACTCGAAAAAGGGTGTGAGTTTCACCGACAAGGAACTCGGCGAGCTCTGCCACCTGATGCTGAGCACGCCCTATTACCAACTTTGCTAAAACAACCAAAACCATGAAAACGAGAAGGGACTTCATCAGATCGGCCGTGCTGGGCGCTTCGGCGACATGGACATTGCCGGGATTCATCGACAGGACATTCGCGGAGCTCGGTGACGAAGCGCGTGACCGATCCACGCAATTCACCACCGGCAAGGACGGCTCGATCTTGGTCGTGCTCCAGCTCGCGGGTGGCAACGACGGTCTCAACACGCTCGTCCCGTTCGGCAACGATGAGTATTACAAGGCGAGGCCGAAGCTTGCGAAAAAGCAGAAGGATCTGATCCGGCTCAGCGATGGGATCGGGCTCAACAACTCGATGCCTTTCCTTGGATCGCTTTTCAAGGAAGGCCGGCTCGGCGTTGTGCAGGGCGTGGGTTATCCGAACCCGAACCGCTCGCATTTCGTGTCCACCTCGATCTGGGAAACAGCGGACACCACGAACCGCGCGAACACCGGCTGGCTGGGCCGTTATTTCGACAACGCCTGCGAGGGGGTCGATCCTACGGTCGGGATGAGCTTCAACAAATCGACGCCGGAGAGTTTCGGCGCGATGCGGAATCCGGGCGTGAGCCTGAGCTCGCCTGAGCTTTACCGCTGGATCCACAGCGGCGGGAACCAGGCGCAGGCGGAGGAGTTTTTCTCCGAGCTGAACCAACCCGGCAACGACGATGAGGACGGCCCGACGGACGGCGGCTCCATCGACATGCCCGCGGGTGGGAAAGTGGGTGGGCTCGCCGGGGAGTCGAACCTCGATTTCCTCGAACGCGTGGCGCTCGATGCGCAGGTGAGTTCGAAGAAAATTCTCGAAGTCGCTGCGAAGCATAAAACGAACGTGCAATACGACGGAACCCCGATCGCGCGGAACCTGAACCTCGTATCGAGGATGATCGCCGGAGGCATGGCGACGCGGGTGTATTACGTAAGCCACGGCGGTTTCGACACCCACAACGGTCAGATCAATTCGCATGACCGCTTGCTCGGCCAGCTCGACTCTGCGTTGAAATCGTTTTTCGCCGACCTCAAGCAGCAGGGCAACGACAAGCGAGTGACGCTGATGACATTCTCGGAGTTCGGCCGCCGCGTTTCCGAAAACGCCAGCGCGGGCACCGACCACGGCAAGGCGTCCTGCATGTTCGTCGCTGGTGGCGGCGTGAAGGGCGGGCTTTACGGGAAATACCCGAGCCTCACCGAACTTTCGCAAGGCGACCTCAACCACACCGTCGATTTTCGCAGCGTTTACGCAGATCTGTTAGGCGGCTGGCTGAAGGCTCCGAACATCGGTAAAATCCTCGGCGGCGAATACAAAGGGATAGGGATGATCTGACGGCCCGCATCCGCCGCCACGGAAAATGCTTTCCAAGGGCACTTGGGCGATGGATTTTCACGCAATGGATTTTGATGGATATCTGAAACAGGCCGCCGCCGATACGGACGCGGCGATGGATCGTTTCCTACCGCCGGAAATTGAACGACCCGGCACGATCCATGCGGCGATGCGGTATTGTGTGTTCGCCGGGGGGAAGCGGCTGCGGCCGGTGCTTTGCATCGCGGCGGCGGAGGCATGTGGCGGAAAAAGGCAGGATGCGTTGCCCGCCGCCTGCGCGGTGGAACTGATGCATACCTACTCTCTCGTCCACGACGACCTGCCCTGCATGGACGACGACGACCTTCGCCGCGGCCGTCCGACCTGCCACAAGGTTTATGGTGAGGGCATGGCGGTGCTTTGCGGGGACGCCTTGCTCACCGAGGCCTTCGCGGTTTTGGCGCGCTCGAAGTCGGTGGAAATGATCGCGGAGCTGGCCTCTGCGGGAGGTAGCAGGAAACTCATCGGCGGGCAGGTGCTCGATCTGGAAGGGGAGGGGAAATCCCTTTCGCTGGAGGAGCTGATCCGCATCCACGAGGCGAAGACCGCTGCGCTGCTCACCACTTCCATCCGGCTCGGCGCGATGTCGGCGGGCGCGGATGAGGCGCAGATCGCCGCGCTGATAAAATTCGGCCATGCGCTCGGGCTGGCTTTCCAGGTGCTCGACGACATCCTCGATGTCACGCAGACCACGGAAAACCTCGGGAAAACGGCGGGCAAGGACACGGCGGTGGCGAAGGCGACCTATCCGGCCGTGATGGGGCTAGAGGAATCGCGGGCGGAGGCCGCGCGGCTCACGGCGGAGGCGCTGGAGGCTTTGGCGGTATTCGGGGAAAACGGTGCGCGTCTGCGGGAAATCGCCGGGCGGATGCTGCTCCGGGAGTTTTGAAACTTGGGGACTGCAAGTCCCCGCGACGGACTGGGACTTCAAGTCCCAGCCACGATGTGCTGAGAACTTGGTTGATTCCCTGCCCGGTATGGGGTTGGTTGCTGCCTATCAAAAAGCGATCCTTTAGTTTCATGTTGGCGAGGCGGTATCTCAATCCGCGCCGCGCCGTGCTTTCCTCGTTCACCCTGATCTCACTGGTCGGTGTATTGCTTGGCGTCTTAGTGCTGGTGGTGGTGATGGCCGTCTTCGCCGGGTTGGAGCGGGATGTGAAAGGGCGTCTGTTAGGGTTCACGCCGCACATCCTCGTGAAGACACCGGCGCTGGCTCTGCCTGATGAGATGGAAAATGCGCCGCCGTGGCAGGATCTCGCTGCTGAGACGGCGAAACTTCCCGGTGTTGCTGCCGCGACGGCCTACGTGGCGGACAACGTGATCCTCGACGTCGGCACTTGGCAGCGGCCGGTTTCCTTCCGGGGCATCGATACCACCGACGCGGCGCAGGTGAAGGGCGTCGCCGACATGCTCGACCGCGTAAATTTCCCTGAATCGAGCTCCGACATGGGGCTCGACGACCGGGCTGTGATTTCCTCCCTCGTCGCGACCCAGTTCGAGCTCCAAGTGGGCGATACGATCCGCCTATACTCCACGCGGAATTTCGAGAGCGTGATGCAGGCCTACAAGGCCACCGAGAAACCGGTCGTCCGCGAGGCATTTCCCGAGGAGTGGGCCGTCGCGGTGAAAGCCTTGGGGCGCGAGTGGGAGAAGGATGGCGAGAACTTCACGGTAAAAGCGGAGGAACTGATCGAGGCATATGACGCCCTTCATCGAATCTACACGGACGACATCCGCGAGCCGGAGCGGGCGCTGATCGAGGCCTTGCTGCTGGCGCTGGAGGGGCGGGTGCGTGAGAAGGGCGAACCGGAGCGGCCCGAAGTGCTGCGTTTCACGCCGGAAGCGAAAGCGGAGATCGACAAGTCCTACACCGCGTTGCTGGAAACGGATGCGGAGAAGATGGACGGTGAGATTTTGAAAGGGCTTAAAAGCCTCGTTTTGCCAAAGGAAGCCGTGGTCGCGGGGATCTATTCCGCTTCGCAGATGGCGGTGACGCCGGAGCTGTTCGTGCCGCTGCCGCTGGCGCAGGATCTGGCGGGCTTGGGGACGCAGGTGCAGGGCATCGCGCTGCGGCTGGATGATCCGTATGAAGCGGAAGGCATCGCGGCGGCGGCGAGGAAATCGCTCGGGCCGGATCGTTTTGTGGAAACGTGGGGTGACCAATACCAGGCGTTCTTTTCCCTCATCAACCAGCAGCGGGTGATGATGTATTTCGCCCTGTCGTTCATCGTGCTGGTTTCGGCGTTCTCGATGATGGCGGTGATGTTCACGGTCACGATCCAGAAGCGGCGGGAGATCGGGGTGATGAAAGCGCTCGGCGCGGCTCCCGGCCAGATCGTGCGGGTGTTCCTTTACCAAGGCATGCTGCTGGGCTTGCTGGGCTCGGCGCTCGGCGTCGGCTTCGGGCGGGTGGTGATCCATTTCCGTGGCGTCGTCCAGGAAGGGATGCGCGTGATCGGCTTCGATCCGTTTTCGGCGCAGCTCAC
>CAMBQC010000093.1 GCA_945869855.1 Prosthecobacter debontii | reverse complement strand
GTCGATTTTGGCGTGGGTGGCGTCCCCACGGATAACCTGCTCGTGCTTTCGTTCGTTCGCGGCGCGGGCGGCTGGCAGTACGACAAGGCGGATTTCGTGAACCTTACGGCCTTGCCCGAAGTCCGCACCGAACTCGCCGCGGGAAAGCTTGCCTATCTACGCGGTGTGCCCGAAGCGCGGCCATCGGGTGTGGTGCCGCCGACACCCATCGCCGCCAACCCGGCGACGACCATTGCCAAGGTGTATGTCTTCAGCCCCGGCCGGGAGGTGCAGGTGCAGATAAACAAGATCAGCCGACACCGCTTCGCGAATGCCAAGGAGGCTCAGATTGTGATCGGTGGCGCGCGTAACGGCCTCAATGAGGTCCAGTATTCGATCCGCAAGCTCGAGGGTGGAACGGGGGAGGAGGCGCTCACCATCCGCGTTTATCTGATGTCCGAGATCGAGGGGTTGAAACCCTTCAAGGCGTTCGAATATCTCGTTCCGGAAAAGGCAACTTTTCAACCTTTCGGAACGGGAACGTTCAACCTGGATGCCGCCATGGCCGCCAAACTCTCAGGGAAGTGAGCACTGAGAGGAAACCCTATCTCGAAGCCTGGCTGCGACGCACGGGACGCGAGCTTTCAGCTAGCGGGCGGCTTTCCGAGGTGGCGCTGATCCTATCCAGGAAAAAGGGGGGCGATACAGGGGTATGGGCCGTGAGGTTGAGACGCATCCTCGGACGGGAGGAAGACCCGGGCTTCGAGCTTCTCACCGAAATCGACGCAATCCTCGCCCGACCAGCGAAGCGCGACATCATGATGATAATCGGACATGACCTGTTTGACTAGGGCCAACGAACCTATTAGCTAGCGAGACATATTTTAAAATACAAACGATGTGTGTATTTTGCGGTTGCTCTCTCGTTCGTTTGTAAAAATGCTTACAGTATAGATTTGAATTTGACCGAATTCTCGCCATATCAGAAAAATCGTTAATGCACCGCCTGTCATCTCATTACATTCTAAGGCGATTCAAGATTACCTCCCTGTTTTATTTGCTCGTGTTCCTTTCGCTGCCGTTTTCCGTCGGCTTTTTTGCCTACGGATTGTATGCGGACGATGCCGCTTGGATGCAATACGCAGGAATCGCACTGGGGTCTTCCTTGCTGTTAAAGATACTTTCAGTTTTGATGGCGGGGCGAGTGAAATGCCCACTGTGTATGGCTGCGCCTTTGACAAACCTCGGCTGCGCGAAGCACAGATCCGCGCAAACTCTTTTTGGCAGCCACAAGTTGGCGGTGGCAACTTCGGTTCTGTTCGAGGGAAAATTCCGCTGCCCCTACTGCGGGGAAACGACGGCGATGCAAGTCCGGGATCGCGATGGCAGCAGGAATTTACGGTAAAATTTCGCCGCAGTGGGATTGCCAGTTGCACCCGGCGCGTTGAAAGGCAAAGCTTGTGTACCAACAATGACAACGGAAGAACTACAGGAAAAAATTGCCGAGAGCAGCGTATGGATCGGCGAGGTGAAGAACGAAATGGCGAAAGTCCTCGTGGGTCAGGAAGATCTCGTGGATAGGCTGCTGGTG
This sequence comes from Prosthecobacter debontii, assembly GCA_945869855.1. Taxonomy (GTDB): domain Bacteria; phylum Verrucomicrobiota; class Verrucomicrobiia; order Verrucomicrobiales; family Akkermansiaceae; genus Luteolibacter. The sequence continues at coordinate 5,022 of CAMBQC010000093.1, read as the reverse complement.
GGCTTGCTCTGTAACGGTCATATCCTGCTGGAAGGTGTTCCCGGCCTTGCCAAGACGCTGGCGGTAAAGGCGCTATCCGGTTCACTCTCTACTTCTTTCGCCCGCTTCCAGTTCACGCCCGACCTTTTACCGGCCGATTTGGTGGGGACGATGATCTACCACCCGCACGACGCCAAGTTCGAACCGAAACTCGGTCCGATTTTCAATAACCTGATCCTCGCCGACGAGATCAACCGCGCCCCGGCGAAAGTGCAATCCGCTCTCTTGGAAGCGATGCAAGAGCGGCAGGTCACCCTGGGCGACCGCTCCTATCCTCTGCCGAAGCCTTTCCTTGTGCTCGCCACCCAGAACCCCATCGACCAGGAAGGTACCTACCAGCTTCCCGAGGCGCAGCTTGACCGTTTCCTGCTGAAAGTGAACGTCGGCTATCCCACCAAATCCGAGGAGCTGGAAATCCTCAACCGGATGGCGACCTCGGCTCCCGTTTATGAAACCAAAAGTAGAGCGACGCCGGAGCAGGTCGGTGCGTCGCGCGATTTGGTGAACGCCGTTTACATCGACGAGGCAATCCGCAGATACATCGTGGAACTGATCTATTGCACTCGTTTCCCGGTGAAAGTGGACGCACCTCTCAAGAACTGGGTGCGCGCCGGAGCATCGCCGCGCGGAACCATCAACCTTGCCCTGGCCGCCCGCGCCCGCGCTTTCATGCAGGGACGCGCGTTCGTGACCCCGCAGGATGTTAAAGATATGGCATTGGATGTTCTGCGTCACCGCATTCTCCTCACCTACGAAGCCGAGGCCGAGGGCGTCACCACGGATACCATCATCCAGCGCATCCTGGCGAAAGTCGTCGTGCCCTAAAATTCAAAATTCAATTTTCAAGGAAGAGGAAACTTAGAATTTAGGATTTTCTTTCACCATGACCGAGGACGAACAGATCGAGGAAATGATGGCGCGGGTTCGCAAGCTCGAGCTCAAGGCGCGGCGTCTCGTGCGAGAGTCGTTTTCCGGCGAATACCTTTCCTCCTTCCGCGGGCAAGGACTCGATTTCGATGACTTCCGCGAATACCAGCATGGCGACGAGGTGCGGTTCATTGACTGGAACGTGACCGCCCGGATGAACGAGCCGTTCGTGAGGAAATTCCGTGAGGAGCGGGAGCTTTCTGTGATCATGGCGGTGGATGTTTCCGGCTCGGCAGATTTCGGCAGCCAGCACCTGAGCAAACGTGAGTTGTCTGCGGAGATCGCGGCCGTGCTTGGGTTTAGTGCGCTGCAAAACGGCGATAAGGTGGGCCTTCTTATCTTTGCAGGTGAGCCGGTGATGTTCGTTCCTCCCGCGAAAGGTAGCCGTCACCTCCTGCGCATGATCCGGGAAATCCTGATGGCGAAGCCCGCCAATCAGGGCACTTCCATCGAGGAAGCCTGTAATTTTCTCGTAAAATCGCTCAAGCGGAAGGCGCTCATTTTCATGGTCTCCGATTTCCATGCGGAGGTTCTCGACAAGCCGCTCGGCAAGCTGGCGCGCAAGCACGAGCTCGTCGCACTACAGGTCAACGATCCGCTGGAGACCGATCTACCGAAAGCCGGACGCGTGGTGATGGTCGATCCGGAAACGGGTTTCGAGACGCTCGTGAATACCAGCAACCCAAACCTCAGGATGGGCTACAGGAAACTGATGACCCGGCAGGCCGAGGGCGTGGCGGCGGTTTTCAAGAAACACGGGATCGATGCGGCGTCGCTAACAACGGATAAGGATACGCTGCCGGCGTTGCACGAATTACTCAAGCGCAGGGGCAGGCGTAGGAGATAACAAACGATGGAAAAGAAAGGGAAAAGCCTCGAACTCGCGGAGCCGCGCGACGCCATCGATCTGGTTCCAACATGGGATCCGCAGCTCTGGTGGGTTTTGGCGGCGGTCGCCGTGATCGCGGCCCTCGTCCTTCTCGTGGTGCTTCTGCTGAGGAGGAAACCTGTGGTCGATGCCTCGAAGGAAAAGCGCGAGGCCTATCTTGAGGCGAAGGCTGCTTTGTCTGGAGACGCAGTTACGGAACCGCGCGAATCTGCGATCCGTGTTTCAATGATCTTGCGGCGCTACCTTGCGAGAAGCATGAACGAACCAGCGCTATTCGAGACACATGAAGAATTCATCGCCCGCCATGACGGCTTGAAAGACCTGCCGGATGCCCTAAAATCCGAGGTAGGTGATTTTTTCTCCATGCTCGCGGCAACAAAATACGCGCCGGATGACATTGTATCGGTTGACGCGAACTCGAGCCAAACCGCGGGGGCTGCTATATTGGAGAGGATCCACAGCGCATGATCGAGGATTTCATCAACCACTTCCGCTTCGCTCAGCCGAGCTGGCTCCTGCTGTTCATTCCCAGTCTGCTGCTACTGCTGCTGCGGCGGGGCAGGGGCGCATCCGGGGCGGTGGTGTTCCCGAATCTCGGTGTGCTGCTCAGCCTCGGGAAAAGGGTCAACCGGCTCGCATGGAATCTCGGCGTGCCGCTGATATTTACATCGCTTGTTTTCGCGATTCTCGGAATGGCACGGCCGGTCTGGCGAAACGAATACCAGAGCCGCTCCGCAAGCGGTATCGACATCGTGCTCGCCTTCGATGTTTCGCTTTCCATGGACATCGATGATTTCCGCATGGACGGCAGACCGATGAAACGCATCGACGCCGCCAAGCGGGTGGTGGACTCGTTCATCTCGCGCAGGCCGGACGATAGGATCGGGCTTGTGGCCTTTGCGGGCAGGCCGGTTTCCGTGAGCCCGATCACCCTAGATCATAATTGGCTGCGCCTCGGCCTGGACGGATTGCGGTTGAACCGCCAAGGTGTGGGGACGGTCGAGGAACAAGGCACGGCGATTGGTTCCGCGCTCTCTGCGGCGGCCACGCGGCTCGATAACCGCGACGCCAAGAGCAAGATCATCGTGCTTATCACCGACGGCGCCAGCAACTCCGGCAAGATCTCCCCGCTCGAAGCCGCGATGGAAATCAAGTTACTCGGCATCAAGACCTACACCGTGGCGATCGGGACGAAGGAGGGCAGGGTTTCTCGCGGCATCCAGTCCTTTCCGAGGCAGGAATTCGATCTCCCGACCCTGCGCAAAATCGCCAGCGAGACGCGGGGCGAACATTTCTGGGCGCAGAGCCTTGAGGATCTCGAGAACAATTTCCGGACCATCGACATGCTGGAGAAAACCGAATCCCGCAGCCTGACGGTGATCGATGATCGCGAGCTTTACGCCTGGTTTGTCGGGGTTTCCCTGCTGGCAGGGCTTAGCTTTGCGGTGTATCTCTCTTTGGGCAGGACAAGCGGCTGACATGAATCTCGAATATCCAGCATGGCTTTTGGTGTGGATCGCGGTGCCGATCCTAGCTGTCTGCGCGGTGTTCGCGGGGCGTTTCGGGAAGCGGCCATGGGAGGCTTTTGCGGCGGAAAGGCTGCGTGGGAAACTCATCAAAAAAGATCACCCACTACCCCGCTGGATGGCGCTGGGTATGATCCTCGCGGCGATCTCGGCAATGGTTTTCGCGATGGCGCGCCCGCAAGGTGACGCGGGAACCAAAACGGAAAAGACGACCGGGCGCAATATCATGATCGCCCTCGATCTTTCCCGCAGCATGCGGGTGCAGGACGTGAAACCGGATCGCCTCGCGCAGGCCAAGATCGTGATCTACGAACTGCTCGAATCGATGCAGAACGACCGCGTTGGCCTGATTGCTTTTGCGGGAACTTCTTTTCTGAGCGCACCGCTAACCATCGATCATTCCGCCGTCCGGGAAACGGTGGAACAGATCGATGAGCAGTGGATGCCGACGGGTGGATCGGACATCGCTGCGGCGGTGCGGCTCGCCACGCAGGTGCTCAAGGAGACGGGACAGAAAAACAACGCGCTCGTCCTCATCAGCGATGGGGAAGAGAACGAGGGTGAACTTGATACGATTATCGCCGATGCGGAGAGGTCGGGTGTGACAATCGTCGCCATCGGAGTGGGAACCGAGGACGGCGGTTTTGTTCCCCATCCGGATTTTGTCGGAGGTTTGGTGGATTCGGCCGGCAACCGCATCCTCAGCCGCTTGCAGCCCGATGTGCTGCGCAAACTCGCGAACGAGACCGGTGGGCGCTACGTGATCGCCGGGCGCGGTGCGGATATCCCGGGGATGGTGCGCGTCGCCACCCAAGGTCTCGATGCCTTCGAAATGGAAGGCGGAAAGAGGCGGATCGTGATCGAATTTTTCCAATGGGTATTGTTTCCCGCGATCCTCTTTCTCGCCGCAGCCATTGTAGCAGGCACGCGCTGGCGCGGTCTGGCGAGTGCAAGCGCGGCGCTCATGATTTTCTCCACCCACGCCGATGCGGATCTCGCCAAGGACGCGGGCCGTGCGTTTTCCGAGGAACGCTTTAATGAGGCGCGCGATGCCTATCGTAAGCTGGCGGATCAGAAAGTCAGCGGGGAGAAAGCCTCGCGGTTCCGGCTGGGTGAAGGGCTCGCCGCCTACGCGGCGCAGGATTACCGAGGTGCCCGCTCCGCCTACAGCGCGGCGATGCTTGCGGAGGATGCGCAGGTTGCGGGCAAGGCACACGAGGGCATGGGCAACACGCTTTTCCAACTCGGCTGGATGGGGCTTTCCGGCAGCCGCTATCCCGTGGGCGAGGAAGTCCCTGACATGGAGAAATTCGACGAGCTTGTGCGCGAACAGCTCAAGCGCATGGAGGAATCGGAGTTGTCCGAATCCGGCGAGACAAACGAGTTCATTCGCATCGATTCCATCATCGTGAACTGGGCGGATGCCATCCGGCATTACCGCTCGATAATAGTGAAAAATCCGGGTTCCGAAACCGCACGCCGCAACGAGGAGCTGGCGATGGGATACCTCGTCCGTCTGAAGGAATTGTTAGAAGAGGAGCAGGAACAGACCGAAGGGGAGATCACACAGATGGAGCAGGCGCAGCCGCAACCCAGCGATGGCCCGGGGCAGGAAGGCGAGCCCGGCGAGGGTGAGGGCGA
>CAMBQC010000092.1 GCA_945869855.1 Prosthecobacter debontii | reverse complement strand
ACTGAAAAGGAAGTCTGCCCCTCATGCTGCAGCGGCAAGCCAAAAAGCGGACGCCTCACTTGGTCAAAGGCGATTTCGGGACTCTGCGTATCGGCCCGGTAAAAATCGTTCACGCGGAAACGCCCGAAAATCGAAAGCAGCGATTCGTCGTCGCGGCGGTAGAGCCCGATTGTATTGTCAGGTGCGGGGTTCGTGCGATAGATGTCCGGTGCGAAGTCCTCGAGGTAATACTGGTCTGAAAGGTAGGTGAGATTGGTGTCCAGCCGCCAGTCCGCATCGTCCGCAAACTCAAGTTCCTTGCGATCCTTGAGCCGGATCTGGAAGCGGTTCTCATCGACCCCGAACCGCGGGATTCCGGTGCGGGTATCACGCGGGTCGTTGTCGTTTAGATAGTAAAGGCTCAGACCGGAGATCTCATCACGGCTTTCCTCGCGGGTGTCCACCAGGTCGAGGCCGACCGCCACCCCACGGCTGGCGCGGAGGTCGAAGCGCCAGCGGGAAAGCAGCCACGCGTCCTCGTTTTCGCCGGTTACAGGGTTACTATCGCCGCCGAGCATGATGCCGTAGGTATTGAGCAGGAAAGGCCCCCAATGGGATCGTGAGCCCGGCACGAAATGATAGCCGAGCTCCGAATCGAGCGGCTGGCTGAGGTAGGGCAACCAGAATACGGGAGTATCACCCGCGTAGAGCTTCAGGTTCTTGAAGGTGACTTTTTCCCCAGGGTAAACCGTCGTTACGTCGGAGCGCACCCAGTAGTTGGGATCCTCCACATCATGGGTGCTGATGCCCGCATTTTCGCCGACGAAGACCGTGCTGCCACCGTCGGATTTCCCAGTGAATTTCCCCGCTTCCAGGAGGATCGGATCCATCGAGATCCGCAAGCCGGAAGCATCGAGCGTTCCGGTCTCGTAGAAATAAACGGCACGCTCGCCGCGCTGCAGCAAGTTGCCTTGGTAAACGGAGACGTTGCCCTGAAATGTGACCGATTGTTCCTTGAGATCAAGGTTCGCGCGGTCCGCGAAAATCTCGAGGCCGTTGTCGCCTTGCACCTTCACGGGGCCGCCGAAGCGGATACCGTCGTCTAGGTTGCCTTCGATGGTGCCGCCTTGGTTATCGATCTTCAAGTTTTCAGGAAGCGCAGGCCCTAGGGGCACGCCGCCGGAGGGAATTTCCGGAGCAGGCACCGGCTGTATCAAATCCACAGGCGGAGCCACGATACCCGCGGGAAGAAGCGAACCGCCCTCCTCCTCTTGCGCACACAGTGATATCGTAAACAACGGACCAACCCAAAGCGGTGCGAGAAAACGAGCGTAGGACATTTCCAAAAGTCAACGGAAGCAGACGGGCGAAGTAAAGGAACAAGACGGGGCTAGACCAGAGTTCCTAGACTAGCGTGAGACCGCAAAATCAAACTGCCAATCTTCCAGTTGCTGAGGTTCATCTTATCACAAATCAAAACCACCCTCTACCCACTCCCACGAACCGAGCGGGTGGCACGCCATTATCTCCATGAATCCTCCTTGATGTGTGAGATGAAAGATGTGGCTCGCAAGGCTGCCGTTCCCAAACGCGTCATTTTTACCCAGCCTTCTTGTGATGATATCTACAAGTAACTGAATACTTGTCATTCTTGTTAATCTCTCGCCTCACGTGTGTTCCCATCCCGTGCGTGGCTTGCGGGTGGTGAGGGCGTTGGCCTCGGCATCGCCAGGAAATTCCTCCTTGACGGGATCCCATGCGAGTTTCCGCCGGAGCTTGTAGCCGATGTTGGCAAGGTGGCAGACAGTGGCAGTGCGATGGCCGGTTTCCGCGGAACAGATCGGCTCCTCGCGGGTCTTGATGCAGTCGAGCCAGTTGCGAAGGTGATCCTTGGGCCAGGCGCTACCGTTTGCAATCGAGGCGGTGATGATGTCCGCAGGGTCGCTTTCGAGCAAATTCCGGTCCACGCGTATCGTGCCTTTCGTGCCCTCGAAGGTGCAGCCGCTCGGACCGCCATGGAACATCTCCACGCCGTTCGCATAGGTAAATTTCAGTCCCGTGTGGCCCGCAGCCGGAGGCTCGACACTGACCGGGCCGCTGGCATCCATGCCCATAGCCCATTGAGCGATATCGAAATGGTGTGCGCCGATGTCCGCCAGCATGCCGCCAGCGTATTCCTCGTATTTGCGGAACGCAGGAAAATGGTTGTGGATGCCTTTCGGACATAGTTCCTCATGATATCCTCGCTGCGGTGCCGGGCCGAGCCAGAGATCCCAGTTCAGGTTTCCGGGCGTCTGCTGATCGGGAAGATCGCAGGGCTTCGGCGACGCGCCAACACCGATGCGGATCGTCTTCAGATCGCCGATGCCGCCCGCGCGGATCAACTCCACCGCCTTGCGAAAATGATGACCAAACTCGCAGCGCTGCTGGCTACCGGTTTGGAAAATGATCTTGTGATCCCGCACGCTGTTCACCAGCAGGCGTCCCTCGGCGATGTTCTGGGTGAGCGGCTTCTCGCAATAGATATCGAGTTTCCTCTTCGCCGCCGCGAGAGCCGGGTGGACGTGCATATGGTCGGGCGTCATGATCACTACCGCGTCGAGATCATCGCGCTCTAGCAGTTCACGATAGTCCACATAGGTCGCGCAGCCCTTGTAGGTGCCGGATTTCTTCTCCTCCGCGTAGCGTTTCTCGACTTCTTCCTTCGCCTTCGCGAGCCGTGTGCCCTCCACCTCACACACCGCGACAATGCGCACATCTGCCTGCCGTAGCGCGTGACCTATCACCCCGTAAGCCCGCTTGCCATATCCGATGAAAGCGATGTGGAGTTGTGCGTTCGCCGGCACGGCGCGGAGCATGGACGAGCCAAAGGTAGCGGCGGCGGCAGTAGCGGTGAGGAAACGGCGGCGGGAAAGGGTAATTGGTTTTTGTATCACGAGAGTTGTTACGTGACGGGGCAAGCTTTTCTTTCCAACGGATACGATACTGACTTTGTTTTGACCTTACGAACGGCGCAGCGTATGCATAATATTTAGTCCTTTCCGCATGAAACTTGCCATCCTTTCCTGCTCCCCGAAGTGCCACTCCACCCGCCGGCTCATCGAGGCCGGCCGGAAGCGCGGGCACAGGATTGAAGTCCTCAACACTCAGCGCCTTACCATCGCGCTAGATCAGGGAGCTCCAGCTCTTTATTATCATGGGAAAGCCCTGCGCACCCCGGATGCGGTGTTGCCGCGGATCGGCACATCGATCACGCGCTATGGCACCGCGGTGGTGCGGCAGTTTGAGCAGATGGATGTTTTTACACCAAACACCGCTGCAGGCATCAGCAACTCCCGCGACAAGCTGCGCTCGCTGCAGATCCTTTCCCGCCACGATGTTGGCATCCCCACCACGGCTTATGTGGATGACAAGCGCGACCTCGAGGACGCCCTGCAGCGCGTCGGCGGCGCACCCGTCATCATCAAGCTGCTAGAAGGCACGCAGGGCGTGGGCGTGATTCTCGCCGACAAGATCGAGATCGCGCGCGCCATCGTCGAGACCCTGCACTCCACCAAACAGCAGGTGTTGCTCCAGAAATTCGTGGCGGAAAGCAAAGGCAAGGATGTCCGCGCCTTCGTGATCGGGGATCGTGTGGTCGCCGCGATCCGGCGGGTGGCGCAGGGGCAGGAATTCCGATCCAACGTCCATCGCGGAGGAAAGGCCGAGGCGATCACGCTCGATCCCGCCTACGAGGAAGCCGCCGTCCGCGCCGCGCAGATCATGGGCCTGCGCATTTGCGGGGTGGATATGTTGGAAGGAAAAGACGGCCCACAGATCATGGAGGTGAATTCCTCACCTGGCCTCGAGGGCATCGAGGGGGCCACCGGTCTCGACATCGCTGGCGAGATCATCGATTACATAGGAGATCAGGTAAAATTTCCGGAAATCGACATCCGCCAGCGGCTCACCGTTTCGCGAGGCTATTCGGTGGCGGACATTCACATACCGATCGGCAGTTCGTATGTCGGCATGACGATCGAGCAAACCGGCTTGCGTGAACAGGATGTGGTAGTGCTCACTCTGCGCCGCAAGGGTATTGTCATTTCCAACCCCAAGGGCTGCCGTGTGTTGGAAGACGATGACACCCTTCTCTGTTACGGTAAATCCGAGCATATGAAAGGTCTCATCCCCGCCAAGAAAAAGAAACACAGGAGGGTGAAAAAGCTGCCCACAAAACCGGAGAAAGACGAGCCGTGAGCATGACCATAGGCTGGCGCGAATGGGTCGAGTTTCCCGACTGGGGCATCCGCCTCAAAGCCAAAGCCGATACGGGTGCGCGCAGCAGTGCGATCGACTGTGCTGAGATCACCGAGCTACCCGGCAATCGTGTGTGTTTCACCGTCCGCCTCGACCGGAAGGACAAGAAACTAATTTCATTAGAGGCGGATATCATCGCCCGGAAAAAAGTACGCTCATCCACCGGCCGCCCAGCGAGCCGCCTCTTCGTAGAGACGCAACTCCGCCTCGCCGGGGTGGAGAAACGCATCATGGTCTCACTGGTTTCACGCAAGCGCATGATCCACCGCCTGCTCCTCGGGCGCGAGGCGCTTGCCAACGATTTCTTGGTCGATCCCGCCGTCGATCACTGGGCCACTCCGAAGAAACCGGCAAAAATCAAGCCGATGGGCGAGAAGTGACGTGCGGACAACGCGCCAGCGATCACCCCTCCGGAAGAATCCGAAGATTCAGTTGCCCCGATCTCATTTGCGATCCCGTTCCTTTCTCAGGCGTTCGATCATATCGTCCGGCAGAGGATCGCCGGTGACGAGCGAGAGTTCCCGGCGGATTTGTTCGTTCGAATCCTCAAGGGCTTTATGTGCCCTAGCGACCGCTCTGTATCTTGCTTCCCAATCATCGCTGCGGCTGCCTAGCGCGCGAGCCACGTCGCGCAGCTCGGAGGTCACGGATTTGGCGCGGTCAAGCAGCTCGGAGCTGTCACGATCCGCTAAGCGGTCAAGGAGATCCAGTTTGGTGCGGGATTCATCGTGGAGTTTCTCCAGGACCTCGGAATTCGCGTTGAAAATGCCCTCATCTTCGAAACTTGTAGCTGCCTTGATCGGCGCGATGGCGTGCCAGACCATCGCGGCGAGGATCTTTTTGGGCAGCGTGCGGGGCGGGCGCTCCGCGGATCCCTGGAGGGCTAGCATCTTGGCGGAAAAGTGCTGGGGCATTTCCGCATGGATATCGAGCAGCCGTTGGCGGATGAAGCGGTTTGCGAGGTAGGGGCCGAGAGTGGAGGCCGGAGCCTTGTCCTTGATTTCTTTGAACTTCGCGGAAACGGCGGCTTGTTTCTCATCGGGCTTTTTCGCGCAGAGTTTCGCCATCTCCTCGGGGCCGGACGCGGTGAAGACTTCGTATTTCAGGAAAAAATCCGGTTCCTCCAAGGTCAGCAGCGCGGCGAAGAACTCGGCGGAGTCCGCGGGAATCACCAGCCGTCCACCGTCGCCTTTCCGCAGTGCGTCCACAAAATACCAGAGGTAACGGGGCGAGGTCAGCTTGCCCCTGGTGTCGATGACTCCGATCACCGTGGCGTCCGGCTCAGCGCCGGTGAGGGCGGCGTAGGCGAGAACGAAGGCAGGCCCGGTGAGGCTGGTCGTATTTTTGCCGAACGGATAGAGATCGCCGTCACCCGCTTGGAAGCTGATCCTGCCGTTATCCGGGAGCGCAACCCCGGAGTTCTCGAGGGCATCCATGATCGGGGAAACGATGAACTCTTTCACATCCGCATTGTTTATCTCCCAGCTCGGCACATTGAGCTGCAGGTTTCCGCTGGCTTCCCATTCCTCGAGCTTGGGCTGCGCCTCCATTCTCACGGTGGTGTTTCCGAACGCGTAACCGGTCTCTTTATCGAAGGCGAAGAGCACCGTCTTCACCGTCGCTTTCGTAAGCGAGATGCCCGCCATTTTCAGTTCCGGCTTGATCGGTCCCAGCTTGCTTCCAGCTTCGTCAGGTTTTTCCAAACTGACGTTGTTCTTTTCGTCGAAGCTTGGCAGGGAAGCGACCCAGCCGTCCCATTTCCCGCGCTCCGGGGATTTCAGTAAATCGACGGCGGCGGGATGATCAGGATCGAGCGCCGCGACGGTATCACCGAGGAGGTCGGCGAGGAGATTGCCATCCTTGCCCGCCTCCGGAGTGGAGAGCCAGCCGTTGAGTTGCCACGCTTCTGTCTTCGCGCGGGTGAGTCTTTCCGGATCCGGACTGCGGAGGTTCCCTCCACCGGTGATGGATGAAAGGATATCGCGCGCGGATGAGTTGGCGGGATCGAGGGCCAGGGCTAGCGCGAGTGCCTGCGCGGCGGTGCGGCGGAGGGGTGCTTCTTTCAGGGAGGCGCTCTGGGAGAGCAGGGTCATTGTCTGCGAGAGGGAGAGCATGGCATCCGTATCGATCGGAAGCTTGTCCCTGCGGAAAGGCGGCATCACTTCGGCCGGCGGGACAAACGGGGGCGCTGCGCCGGATATCAACGCGGGGAGGGTGAACATCGCGGCGGCGAAAAATGATCGGATGGCATTTGTCATGGCTATAACGGCGGATACTCGCATTTTTACGCTCGCGGACAAGAGAACATTGCGGCCCGGCATGCCTTTCTGCGAGGTTGTCCGCATGGAGGACGTAATCAACGAGATGGCGACGCGCGAGGAAGTGATGTTTTTCGATACGGATTGCGGCGGCGTGGTGCACAACCTCGCCTATTTGCGGATGATCGAAACTTGCCGGACGAGGCTCGCGGCGGCGCTGGGCATGGATCTGCGCGGGATGTCGGAAACGGGAATTTACCCGGTGCTGACGCGGACT
>CAMBQC010000091.1 GCA_945869855.1 Prosthecobacter debontii | reverse complement strand
CCCTTCAGTCCGCGGAGCTGGATGATAACGAGGTTGGAAACCGGGCCGGTTACCCACTCGGATCCTGCGAGTGGCGGACCGGCGGGACCACCTTCGCCATTCTGACCGTGGCAAGCTCCGCAAACCATGAATTGGGCTTTGCCGATTTCCATGACGGCGGGGTCGATGGGCGCGTCCGTTTCCGTAACCGGCGCGTCGATGCTTGCGAGGTCGGCGACCGGGGCATCGGCGAGTTTCTTCGCGGTATCGGAACCCGGCACGATTTGCTCGGGTTTCTCGACAGCGACAGGCTTTGAGGAAACAAGTTTCCCGGCGACCTTATTGGCGGCGGCAGCAATCTGCTCTTTCGTGAGAACCGTCGCCTGCGCTGCATCGATCTCCTTCTTGTATCCGTAACGGATCTCAGCGGCGGCGTCTTCCGGAGTTTCCGATTTTCCAAACCATCCAAAGAGTGCGCCGGCTCCGAGGATAACGAGAAGGATGACGGCAAAGAGCGTGAAGATCCCAAGGCCGTCGATGAAGGCTTTGATGCGGATCAGGGGATTGTCGCGGGTGGGGTCCATGCTTAGAAAAATCAGTTGGAAAGGTTCGCGGATTCGAGGATGCGGGGGTCACGGTTCGGGTAGAGCGAGTGCTGGCCGAGGGCGCGGAGAAGGACGAAAAGGAAGGCCGCTCCGATGGTCACGAAGGCGAGGATGTCACCCCAGAATGCGCCGCCGATGGAGGGAGAAATCGCTCCGAAGATCTCCGGCTTGATGTTTCCGAGAGAAACGCCGCGCTCGGGGATGACGATGAGGTAGTGGTCGAGCGCGTGCATGCAGAGCGTGTATGCCGCGACGATGGAGAGGTATTTGGGATTCTTCTTGAGCCACGCCTGAAGAAGCACCACGAAGGGAACTACGAAGTGACCGAAGACTAGGAAGATCATGCCGGTGTTCCAGCCATCCGTGTTGCGGATCAGGAAGTAGGAAGTTTCCTCGGTAATGTTTGCATACCAGATGAGGAAATACTGGGAGAACGCGATGTAGGCCCAGAACGTGGTGAAGGCGAAGAGCAGTTTCCCCATGATGTGGAAATGCTCCGGGCCGCAGACATTCTTGAGGTGGCCGCGGCTTTTCAGGAAGGTGCAGATAAGGATGATTACCGCCATCGAGTTCAGCGCGGAACCGGAGAAGAGGTAGACGCCCCACATGGTGGAGAACCATTTGTAATCAAGGCCCATCGCGAAATCGAAGCCAGTGAAGGTGATCGTTAGCGCAAAGACAATGAGCGGGTAGTTGGAGTGGTAGCGGGCCTTGAGCAGCCGGGTCGTGCCGGGATTGGGATCGGTGTCCTGAGCGGTCGAGAGTTTCCGCAGGAACCAGATGACAGCACTGAGGCCGACGCCGTAGAACACAAAGCGGCCGAACCAGAACGGCATATTCATGAACCACTGCTTCGCATAGAGCAGGTGGTCGGCGTGATGGAGATGCTCCTTCAAGTTCTTCACATCACCACTCGCCACAGCGTCATAGCCCTCGCGGTGGATGTTCATCCACTCGTAGAGGTATTGGTTCACCTGCGGGAACAGCAGGGGGATGCCGAAGAGGAAGATCCACGGGAAGGTGGAGCCGAGGTTTTCGAATGTGCGGCGGACAGAAGTGCCCCAGCCGGAGTTCGAGACGTTGTGGAGGAGGGTCCAGAATACCCCGCCGATGGAGAGGGTGAGGAAAAAGTAGAACGCGAAGAGCCAGGAATAGGCATAGGTGCCCTGGAACCACTCGCCGAAGACCCCGAAGAGTCCGAGCAGGCTCAGAATCGTGCCGATCCCGGCGATGCCGAGCGCGATGGTTTTCGCCTTGGCGACCTTCGAGTTGTCGAGGTGGTCGCCATGGATGGCGATGTCAGCGGATGTTACGTGATGGGACATCTTTGAAAAATTATTGGGCTGCGGTGGCGGCTTGTTTCGCGGCTTGGAGCGTGCGGACGTAGGCGATGATCGCCCAACGGTCGCGGACGGGTATGTTCGCTCCGTATCCGGACATCATGCCCTTGCCGTTGGTGATGACGTCATACATCCGACCGTCGGGGTAGGTGGCCGATTTGAAAGGATCGAGGTGAAAGTTCGCAATGCCGGGGACGCCGTATTTGGAAGTGACGCCCATGCCGTCGCCAGAAGCGCCATGGCAGACGGCACAATAGATGCCATAGCGCTCCTCGCCGCGGCGGATCAGTTCGGCAGCGGTATCCGCTGTGAGTTCGAGTTCCTCGGGCATTCCGTTGCCGAAATAATCGCCGACATGACCGGTGTAGTAGTAGCCCGGCTGTCCGCCGAACTCGTATTCAGGGATGCCACCGATTAGGGATGCGCCCTCCTCGTTGAAGCCGCGCGGCTGCGTTTCGGCGACAGGAAGCCTCGCTCCCTTGCGATCTGCAAAAAAGGAACTCGGCGACTGGGCCTTCTGCTTGTCCTGGTTGTCCATATCCGGGAAAACTTGGACGGGAGGCTTCGTGAAATGCTGCCCACGGAACCCGCCGATCCCGACGACGAGAACGGCGATCAAAGCGTAGATTAGAAAGAAGTAGCGCATTGGGGAATGGAAATTGGATATTGGATATTGAGTATTCTCAGTCCTCTTCCTCGACGAGTTCGATGTTTTCCCCGCCGATCTCGGCGAGAAGGCTGCGGGTGGCGTCGGGGCCGAATTTTGCGTCGCGTGCCTCGATGGCGATGAAGAAGCCGTCGTCGGTGGCGCGGTGGAACTGCTTGCTGGCGAAGAGCGGGTGGTTCAGGCGAGGGAGCTGGATTAAGCCGAGCAAGCCGAAGAGCACGGTGAAACCCGAGAACAGGATGGTCAGCTCGAACATGATCGGGAAGAACGCGGGAATTGTGAAAATGTTGGTAGGCTTTGCCTGAACAACGGTGGGGTAGATCAGCACCTGCGTGGAATAAGCCAGGGCGAATGCCGTGGCGGTACCGGTGATGCCGCCGAAAAAGACGAACCATGGCAGGATGGAGCGCTTCATGCCCATCGCGGTATCGAGGCCGTGGACGGGATACGGCGTGTAGCAATCCCATTTACGGAAGCCCGCGTCGCGGACTTTCTCAGCAGCCTTGTAAAGTGCGGAGGCGCTTTTGAACTCGGCTAGGTAGCCATAAACTCGTTTGCGGGTCGTGCTCACGGTGAAAGATTGAGGATTGATGATTGAAGATTGTTGATTTCGGATTTCAGCTTTTGCTTTCGGCGAATTCCTTTTGGTAGGAAGCGATCTCTTCCGTACCATGGTCGGGGTGGGATTCGTTGTCGTCGAAGTGCGGATCGCTCTCCAGCTTGGTCCATTTCACCTCGGCGATGTTGATGCAGGGCAGGAAGCGCAGGAACAGGAGGAAAAGGGTGAGGAACAGGCCGATTGTGCCGACGAAGGTCATCATTTCCACGGCGGAAGGGCTATATGTCTTCCAGTCACCCGGCAGCCACATGCGGGCGAGGGTGGTGACGATGATGACGAAGCGCTCGAACCACATGCCGACGTTCACGCACATCGCTACGATCATCACGACCCAGAGGTTTTCCCGGCAGGCCTTGAACCAGAATACCTGTGGCGAGAGCACGTTGAGCGACATCATCGCGGCGTAGGCCCACCAATAGGGCCCGGCGATGCGGAACTTGAAGGCATCGATCTCGTAGATCGCGCCCGAGTAGAACGCGACGAATAGCTCCATCAGATAGGCGTAACCGACGATGGTGCCGGTGAGCAGGATGATCTTCGCCATGTTATCGATGTGCTTCATGGTGATCAGATCCTGCAGGCCGTAGATAAAACGGGCGGGAACCATGATCGTGAGCACCATGGCGAAGCCGCCGAAGATCGCGCCGGCCACGAAGTAGGGCGGGAAGATCGTCGTGTGCCAGCCGGGCACGACCGAGGTGGCGAAGTCGAACGAAACCACGGAGTGGACGGAAAGGACGAGCGGCGTGGAGAGCGCGGCGAGAAGGAGATATGCCATTTCATAATGACTCCACTGGCGGTTGCCACCGCGCCAGCCGAGGGCGAAGATACCGTAGAGAACCTTGCGGAGACCGGGCTTGCAGCGATCACGGATCGTGGCGAGGTCGGGCACCATGCCGAGGAACCAGAAGATTAGGGAGATGGTGAAATAGGTGGAGACCGCGAACACGTCCCACAGCAGGGGCGATTTGAAGTTCTGCCAGATCGCGTTCGCGTTGGGGATGGGGGCGAGGAACCATGCGAACCAGACGCGGCCGACGTGGAACGCCGGGAAAATACCGGCGCAGACCACGGCGAAGATTGTCATGGCCTCGGCGGCACGGTTGATGGAGGTTCGCCAGTTCTGCCGGGTCAGGAAAAGGACGGCAGAGATCAGCGTTCCCGCGTGGCCGATGCCGATCCAGAACACGAAGTTGGTGATATCCCAGCCCCAGAAAACCCGGTTGCTCATGCCCCAGACTCCGACGCCGGTGGAAACGAGATAGGTCAAGCCGCCGCCGACACCGATGAGGGCGATGAGCGAGCACGGGATGAAAAGCAGCCACCAGAGGAAAGGCTGGCGGTTCTCGATGATGCCGCAGATCCGCTCGGTGATCCAGTGATAGGAACGCTCGTTAAGGATCAGCTTTTCGCGCTTGAGGACGGGGAGTTTTACTCCGGAATCCGCGTGTTCGGTGTTCGAGGCCATTGAGTTGGAGAAAGTCGTTAGGGAAATGGGCGGGAGACGGAAGACGTTGAGACAGAAGACAGAAGAGAAGAGGGATTCTCGCCGTTGTTTGTCGTATTCTTCATCTGATCTTCTGTCTTCTGTCTCAAAGTCTTGTGTCTTCTAGACCATGTGGATGGTGGATTGACCGACGAACTTGGCGTCGGGCATCTTCGGGTTCGGGTTTTTCACGCGGGCCAGGTAACTGGTGCGCGGGAGTGTGCCGATGTAGTTGAGGAGGTCGTAGCTCCGCTCCAAGACCTTGGCGCGACCCATCTCGGAGGCGTCCTTGTCGAGGAGGTTTCCGAAAGCGATGGCTTGCGCGGGGCAGGCGTCTTGGCAGGCGGTTTTCACGGAATCGACCGGGATGCGAAGTGTTTCCGTGGTGACGTTGACCTCGGGTGAAAGGTTTCCGGAGGCGAGGACTTCCTGTTTCTGGCCGCGCTTCTGGCGGATCACTGCTTCCTGGATGCGCTGCACGCAGTAGGTGCATTTCTCCATCACGCCGCGCATGCGGACGGTGACGTTCGGATTCTTCTGGAGGTGCGGCGCTTCCTTGTCCTGGCGAACTCCCGCAGGCCCCTTGTTGAGGTTGTTTTTGATGAGCGGATTGCGCTTGTTATAATCGAAATAATTGAAACGACGCGCCTTGTAGGGGCAGTTGTTCGCGCAGTAGCGGGTGCCGATACAGCGGTTGTAGGCCATCGCGTTGAGACCGTCCTCGGTGTGCACCGTGGCGTTAACAGGGCAGACTGTTTCGCAGGGAGCGGATTCGCACTGCACGCAGGCGACGGGTTGCGGAACCATGGCCGGATTATCGGCATCGAAGGTATTGTCCTTGTGGACGGCGAAGTAGCGATCCATGCGGATCCAGTGCATCTCGCGGCCTTTCGCGACCTGCACCTTGCCAACGATGGGGATGTTGTTCTCGGATTGGCAGGCGACAAGGCATGCGTTGCAACCCATGCAGGAGGAAAGGTCGATGGTCATGCCCCATTGGTGGAGCTTGTCGCTGAGGAGCGTGCCGCCCTTGCGGTCTTCCTGCTTGTAGAGGGAAATGTTCTCGGGCGCGTGGGAGTCGTTGCCCTGCTTCTTCACCTTCGCGAGCTGCGCCTTGAAATCGCCCTTGTGGTCGATGGTGTCCGTGGAAATCTCGCGGGCAAGCGCACGGCCATACATCGCGTTGTGCTCCTGGGTGAGCGCGACCGAGTAGCGTTTTTCCGTTTTGGAAACCGTCGCGCCACTGGCGAAATAGGTGGTGTCCTGAGTACGGAGCGGGTAGGCGTCGAAACCGCGGTTCACGCCGACGAGGCCGACGTGCTTTGCGTTTTTCGTATCGCGTTCCAGTTCGTCGTCGCCGTTAAAACCTTGGCCGTAACCAAGCGGGATGATGATCGTGTTTTCCGCTTGTCCGAAGGACACGAGGACGGGGATTTCCAGGGTCTTGCCGTTCACTTTCAGCGAAATAACGGGCGACTTGCGGGCGCTTCCCTCATTGTCGGGGGAACGCGATGCGAAAGTGGTCTCAAGCTGGATGATCTCATCATAGATGCCGAGTTCCTTGGCGGTCTTCGGCGCGATGAGTGCGGCGTTGTCCCAGGTGAGTTTCGAGACCGGATCGGGAGCTTCCTGGAGCCAGCCGTTGTCGATCCAGCGGCCGTCATAGACTGAGGCGTCGGTGGCGAAGATCACGTCGAGCTTGTCCTTGCTTGGAGCGCCAGCCTTCGCGTTCGCGATATCGGTGGCGGCGTTGCCGGAAAGGGCGGGAGTGGTGGCGGCGTAGGTGTCGCTCGCATCGAAACCGTTTTTCAATAGATTCTTCCAGGCTGCCTTGTCCTTGGCGAAGGTGGTTTTCACTGCCTCAAGTGCGGGCGCGGGCTTGCCATCCTCCCCTTCCCCGGTGATGAGCTTTCCATCCTCGGAAAGAAGCGCAAGCAGCAGTTCAAGCTCCGCCACGCAATCGGGGTAGAGCGGCAGGATCATCGGCTGCACGACCGTGAACGCGCCGCGGGCGCTGCGGGCATCGCCCCAGGATTCTAGGTAATGCGCGGCGGGAACGTGCCAGGTGCAGGCATGCGCCGTGGCATCGGTGCGGAGGCCGAGATGGATGGAGGTTTTCGCTTTTGCGAGGGCTTCGCCGAATTTCAGGTCGGCGGGCGCGTCGTAAACGGGATTGGACGGGGTTAGGAAAATGACCGTCTCGATGGCGGCATTCTGGAGATCCGCGGTGAGCGCAGCGATACCGCCGAAGCCCTTCACGCCGGTCTGGAAAGCGGAAACACCGGTGCCGATATTG
>CAMBQC010000090.1 GCA_945869855.1 Prosthecobacter debontii | reverse complement strand
TCGAAGCAGCCTGAAGTCCCGCTGACCGCACGCGGCAAGGAACTCCAAGAGCAATTCACCAAACAGCTCGAAACCCTGCGTGCGGAGGTAGCCTCCGCCGTGCCTGCCATCGACGCGCAAAAGAAAGCCCGTTTCATGGAGCTGCGCGCGAAGTGGGACGCGCTTCCGCCGGTAAACGACGAAACCAAGCCGACCGATGTGAAAGCTATCGAGCAACAGACCGAACAGATCCAGGCCGAACTGCTCAGTGCCGGTGAATCCCTCGTCACGGATCTCAAGCCGCTGCTGTCTTCCGAAGCGCTCGATCCCAAGCTCATGCGCATCGCCATCCTCACCCACGGCACCCCGCGCGGCCTGGCTGAGTTTGCCCAACAGGGTGCGGACGAGGAGAAACTGTTGGAAAAGCTTTTCGCGGATGAACCGCTGATGCGCCAGATCCTCGAGGCAGGTGGTGCCAATGGCGGCGAATACGGCGAGGCAATGCAGGTTTATGCCGAGATTCTCAAAGCCAGTGAGCGCGCCCGCGAGGTAGGCAGCATCTTCCAGCGCCTGGCTCTCGGAACCAGCATTCACATGCCTTGGCTCCAGACCGAGACTAAGGCTGTGAAGCTCGATGCGGAGGCCGAGGCCGGCGCTGAGTCTCCTACGCTCCTTCCACAGGACAAGAAGGGCGGGGTGCATGGCATCGTTTACAGAACCGAGACCGGGGTTGCCCAAGTGCCGCGCTACCTGCATTACGAAAAAGCCTTTCTCGACGGCGAACTGGACCCGGATTTCAAGGATATGAACACGTGGGAATGCCGCTTCATCACGGATTCCGAATACAGCAATGAAGATCTTACTTGGACACGGCAGATGATGCGCATTTATCGGCCCGATCACATCACCACTGAGGATACTCAGTGGCGCTATGTGCGTTTCATCAAGAGCGATGTGCCGTATTGCTCCACTACGCACGATCCCTCGCTGGGCACCCGGGCTCAAATGGAGATCGCCCTTGGTGGCATCTGCGGTCGCCGCGCCTTCCTCGGTCGTCTCACCTCGCGGGCCTTCGGCATTCCCACCCGCGCCTCAACGCAGAGCGGACACGGTGCGATGAGCCGCTGGTCACCCGATGGCTGGGTAATCTGCCTCGGCGCTTGGTGGAACATGGCGTGGTGCGGCCCGCAAAGCGGGCTCGATTTCCTGCTGGACTCCCAGGCCCGCGAATTCGAGAGCGACTATCAGCAGATCCTTCGCGCCCAGTGGCTAGGCGATGCCTACAGCGAGAAAAAAGTGAGCATCAGCCCTGGCAAGTACGGCATAGGTGGCGAGTTCTGGGATGGCTTGGCGTTTGTTAACAAGCAGATCATTGTGAAGAAAGCGGAAGTCAAAGCTCTCGAACTAGCTGGCGGTATGAAACTCGGTGAATCCGACGAATTGCTTGGCGACGAGGTGGGAGAAGACATCGATATCCCAGATGCCGATAAAGAAGTCGTGGTCGCCGCCGACGGCTCGATGACCATTCCGGCAGTCGCCTGTTACTCGCCGCGCAAGAGCTCGGATCGCATCCTTTTCCTGAAAAGCTGGGAGAAAGGTTACCAACTCCACTACAGCCGCCTAGGGCAACGTCCCGAGCTGTTCAAATACCGCGTCGAAGTCCCCGCCGAAGGGGAATACGAACTCACCGCGCAGGCCGCCACCGTTTCCCCGAATCTCGATATCCTCGTCCGCGTCAACCGCGAGGAACCGGTGCCTTTCTCGATGCCCTACACCAAGGGGTTCTGGGCGAGCTCCGCTCCGGTGAAGGTAAAACTCGCCGAGGGCAGCAATGTGATTAGTATCAGTGCCCGCACACCCAACCGCGGGGTGAGTATCAAGAACTGGCAGCTCAAGCCGGTGAAGTGAACGGGCCTGCCTGCCAATCCACACCATCCCCATGTCCTTGAGCCAAAACTCCCGCCGTTCCCTCGCGCTGAGCATCCTCCTCGCCACCGGCTTCGGCCTCGCGATGACTCCACTGCACGCCCAGGAATCCGCGCCCGCCGTTACCAAACAGACCATCGCCGAGTTCGACAAGGCCATGGCAGCAACCGCGGATGGCGGCTCCGAGGCTCGCCAGCGGCTTGCCCTGCGCCGGGTGATACGCGATGCGGAGCAATTGGTGGAAACCCACAAGGATGATCCGAGCCGCTTCCTCGCCCTTGAGTTCCTTTTCCGCGCCTACCAGCGCCTCATCGCCATGGATGACGATGCCGGGCACCGCAAGACCCTGTTGGAAATCTGCCGAGAACTGGCCAAAGCCCCCGACGATCTCGCCGAGCTGCGCCTCGAAGCCGACCTCCTCCTGAACCAGGCGGAACTCGCCAAACAGGGCGCCGACGCCGAAGCCCGCGCGATTGCCCTGCGCCCTCTTGTGGATCGGTATGTGGACACGCCCGCCGGCCCCAAGGTGCTGCGCATGGCGATGCTCATCGCCCTGGAACTGGGCGACACCGGCCTCGTCAACCATCTCCGGGGATTGATCGCCGAGCGCTTTGCCGGCGACCATGATCTGATCACCTTCCAGCGCGATAAATTGGGTGGCCAGGTTTTCGGTGCTCCCTTTGCCGGGCACTTCACGAGATCGGATGGAAAGGCCGTCCGCTTCCCCATGGATCTGCTCGGGCGCTCGACGATGCTGCTTTTCTGGTCGAAGGAGGATGGCGGCATGGACTACGTCAAGGGACTCGCCGCAGCCGCCCTGGAGAACAAGGACTTGGTGACCGGGCGCCTGGAGATCATCAGCTTCAACCTCGACAACCTACCGGATGCCGGCGAGTCCGTCATCCGCGGGCTGGGCGTGGACTGGCAGGTTTTGCACTTGCCCGGCGGTCGGGAAAATCCGGTTTTCAAGGCCTACGCGCGCAGCTCACCGCTCAATCTGCGGGTGGGCCCGACCGGACAAGCCGCCCTCGTGATGGCCGGCACCGACCGCGTAAAAGTCACCCAGGAGGGCACCACGGACTACAAGCGCACATTGGAATCGACGCTGTCCCGCAGCTGGAGCGGCGAGAGATACACCATGCACTTTGCCTCCCTCATGGCGGGGGATTTCCTCGTGCTCGATCCCGAGGGAACCATCGATCCGACCCGCCCGCCCGAGCTTAAGGCCGCCGCCACGGGCGGGGAACTAAAGCCCTTGGTTCGCGACACCGCTTCCGTCCCGGAGGAGACCCTGCGCGCCATCCAGGAGAGCTTCGTGATGCCGCCCCTGCGCTACCGCCTGAGCCATCAGGAAACCATGGCCGCATACGCCAAAGCCGCCGAACTCAGCCGCAAGGCCATCGCCGATCATCCTGATGCGCCCGATCTCTGGATCGTCCGCAACCGCCTCATCATCGCATTGCTCGGCCTATGGAAGACCGATGCGAAGTTTACCCATCTCGAAGCCGCCATCGCCGAAGCCAAGGCCGCCCTCGATTCAGCCGCCTATCCAAAGGGCTGCGATCTCGTTGCCCGTTTCTGCATGACCCGCGCGGCTCTGCGCGATCCTGCGGCGAACCCCGCTGAAGTGATGGATCGCTTTTTGTCCGGCTCCGGCGGCGAAAATGCATCCGGCCCATCGCTCGCCGCTGCGGCTCTGCTCGCGCTCGATGTGGCCGACCGCGCCCGTTTCGAGAAACTGCGCGAAGCCATCCTCAAGAAGCACACGGAGCAACCCGGCATGTGGATTTTTTCCTCTTTCCTGCTTGATCGCTTCCACCGCTATTGGCTTTTCCAGGAACCCTTCGAGGCCGGCTGGACATACGAGCGCCGCGAGAAGGACTTCATGTGCACCGGCGCAGGCGACGAGGCTCGCCGTATGCTGAATACGGAACTCCGCACCGTGGAAGGAAAGCCTTTGCGCGTCCCCGAGGATCTCGACAGCGAATGGACCATGATCCTGTTTTCCAAGCCCGCACCATGGTCCAAAGCGCGCGAGGACGGCTTGCCCGTTTCGCCCGAGCAGACCCTAGTGTCCTTCAACCAGTTTGCCGCCACACGTCCCGCGGGCGATGTGAAAGTGCTGCTCGCCACACTTGGCGGAGAGCCCGAAAAGACACGCGCCGAACTGCTTGCCGGCAGGTTCAAGTTGGACGTTCCCGTTCTCTCGGTGCCGGGTGGCACCAACAACTCGCTGGTGTACCGGTTGGGCATGCTCTCCGAGGACGAGAGCCTGAACAGCGTGCTCGTCGCCAAGGACGGCCGCATCGCCCTGGCGGTCTCCGGCCTCGGCCAGCAAGGCGGCACCTTGGCCGACGTCATCTGCCACGAGGATGAGATGGCTGTGAACGCCGCCCTGGAACGCGGTGACGTCCAGGCCGCCAAGACACTCATCATGACCCTGGCTCCTCCCTATGATCCGAAAGCAGTGGATGAGAAAGGCCACAAACTCAAAAAGGCCGAGCAGCATATCGCTCATGTCCGCGCCCGTGTCCGGGTGTTCATGGCACTCAAGGATTACGACAAGGCCCTCGCGGATGCCGAAGAAATCTACAGCCGCCAATACGCCGCCGACAGCGGCATGAGCCAGCGCACCAAACGACTCGACGAGGCCGAGAAACTACGCGATGAAATCCGTAAATTCATGGGAGCGGCGGGGGAAGCGCGATAGGCCGTTTGCAATGAGTGCCTAGGAGGTGCACACACGGCGATCAAGCTAGGGAGAAGAAAGAGGTTTAACCGCTGATGAACGGGATGCACCCTGAAGGGCATAAAAACGCAGATGGACTTCGGTGAGATTGAGACTGCAACCTTGCTTCCTCACTCCATAGGGGATGCATCATGCAGAATTCCAGTCCTTTTCCCCTTCTTATCTGCGTCAATCCTGTTCATCCGCGGTTCATTTCTTCGATTTGTGCGGTTTTTTCCCTAGCTTGATCGCCCTGGAGGTGCACACGAAAAATCAGTCTGGATTAGGCTACGTGCATGGGTGATGGTTATAGCCTTAAAAAAGTGTGCCATATAGGCTTGAATTATCGAGCAATAAGTACGAACTCCGAAGTTGAATTCATTCTAAATCCGCAGTTCGAACGAAGATGTTCACCGCAGAGTCGCACCATACTTCGCTTCCTCCTACGCTCAAGGCAAAGCAAACGGATGTAATTTTTTAGGTTGATGGCATGGTGCATCGCCATCTTGCGCACCTTCGTCCAGCTCCGGCGGTTGATGAACTCCAACGCCCTACTCGCAGATAAAATCCAAGCCCTTGAGGAGAGATACGCCAACAAGAACCAGCAGTTCCAACTCGTCTTCGAGGCCAGCAAGCAGCTCATCGCCACACCGGCTCCCCCGCGCCCGCGAAATGCGCTTCCACGCCCCCTGATTCCTCTTCATTTCAGCATCCCAGTTTGCAGCTTTTCAGCTTTTATCTCAGGCTGCTCGGTATTTGCTTACTGCGGGAAGCCCCCTGAAAGAGCCGGTGACTGGACCGGAGGCGGGAAAAAGGGGTTATCCTCGCAAATTAAGATGCGTTGGCCCTGCGCGCAGGTGCAGCAGGGATCTGTGGAACTGCCGCAGTATCCATTCGTCTTTCCATTACTGTTCCCCAAACCCACCCAAAACGGGGCGTTCTCCCCTCAAAAAAATTGAATTATTTACTTGCGGCCGCCCTTCCGAATATTTAACGAGATTCTACTCTACTAAAACCCTACTCATACAATCGAATATCCCCATGAAACCCAAATCCAAAATCCGTTCCTCCCTCCTTCTCGCCCTCGGCGCCGCCACCCTCGCCATCTCCTCCGCCTCTGCCCAGCTTTACTGGGATTCCAACTCCACCACCGACGGTGCAGGAGCCACTCCTACAGGCACATGGGGTGTCGATAACTACTGGAACACCGACTCGATCGGAGGGGCGGGCACCTTCAGCACCACCACTCTAATCACGAGTAATGTCTTCTTCTCCGCCGGCGCCGATGCGGTCAATCCTTACACCGTCGGCCTGAATTCCGCGACGCAGAATGCCCGGCTGGTCACCTTCGAGGACGGCACCGCCACCCTGAATTCCGGCACACTGAGCCTCGGCAACGGCGGCGGCATCACGGTGGCTTCCAACACCGTCACCGGAGCCACCCTCAGCTCCGGTCTCACCCTCTCCGGCGCACAGACCTTCAATGTTGCCGCCAGCCGGACCCTCACCCTGGACACCGGCACCTTCACCCGCAATGCCGGGGCCACGCTCAATGTCCTGAGCACCGGCACCGTCACCACCACCATGACGGGTCTGGACTCGGCTTCCTTGGTCAACGGCATCGTTGGCCCCTGGGCGAGCCATGGCTCTGGCGCTTCGACCAAATACGCCACCATCGACGGGAGCAACAACATCGTCGGTCTCACCGGCACCGCAGCCGCCACGGCGGCCAACGTCACCAGCACGCTTGGCACCTTCAACTACGATATGGCTGGGGGAAATGCAGCTTTCGGAGTGGGCGCGAACATCAATACCCTGCGCTACACCGGCGGGGGTGCTACCATTACGAATGGTTTGACCACCAAAGGCATCATGAACGTCGGTGGAAACGCATTGGTCTTCTCCGGTGCCATCACCGCAGGCGCCTCCGGGCAATTGGCGGTCAATTCCGCAAACGGTAACATTCAGTTCACCACCGCTACCGGTGCTGGTGCCTATGACCTCGTGAAGACCGGCTCGGGGCGATTGGAGTTGAGCAATGCGACCCAGGGATACACCGGTAATGTCATCGTCAATGGCGGGATCTTGAGCTATGGTGACGATATCGGCAGGATGGCAACAGCTGCCGGGAACATCACAATAAACGATGGTGTTATTGACCAGCGATGGCAAGGTGCAATTACCAGGACGCTAGGCTCTGGTGCAGGCCAAATCCAGATCCTTGGTGGAGCCAGCGGTTTGAGCAACAACAACGGCTCGCACACCGTCACGTTCAATAACAATGCCAGCTTTGAGGTCGTCTGGGGTTCCGCATTCTTCAATCCGAGCACGTATGTGCTCGGAACGCAGTTCACACAGAATAACAACGGCATCGTAATGGCCAATCTTTATGGAGTGGTCTCCTTACCTTTGCCAGTAAATTCTTTGATTTGTTGTTGAGGGGGCTGGTCGGTTAGGGGTTGTGTGTTTGGGAGAGGGGCGGGCGTGGTCAAGCTGACGTCAGCTTGCGGGGGTGTGGGGCGCGGAGCCCCATGTCGCTGTCAGGCTACTTCGGGTAAGGCTGTGGCAGCCTCGTAAAGTGACCACGGGGTTTGGTAGCCGAGGTGCTGGTGT
>CAMBQC010000089.1 GCA_945869855.1 Prosthecobacter debontii | reverse complement strand
AGGCCCTGTTGAAAAGAGTAGTCGAGGCCTACGGCTGCGAAAGTAAGACATCGCGGCTTGCGCGCTGCGGACTTCCGGCAGTGATGACTTCCGACTCCCATTCCCGCCACATCGACGGGCTGCGGGTCATCGCTCCTCCAGCGGAGTGGTTTTCCTGACGTTTCTGATTTGCATGGCCGCTATACCGGGGGCAACACTGCGGCGTGTCCAATCAGGAAATCCAAGCAAAAGTCCGCATCGCCGTCGATCTCGGGGCGAGCAGCGGCCGTGTGATGGCCGCCATCCCGTCCGGCGGAAAACTCACTCTGACTGAAATCCACCGCTTCGAGAACCCCGCCATCGAGCTGCCCACCGGCCTTTACTGGAATATCCTCGGCCTGTTTCATGAGATCCTCACCGGCCTGAAAAAGGCCATCGAAACCCACGGTGAAAACATCGCCTCCATCGGGATCGATACCTGGGGCTGCGATTTCGGCCTCTTCGACCACTCCGGCGAGCTGATCGGCCCGCCTCACCAATACCGCGATCCCCGCTTCGAGGGCATGGCGGAAAAGATGCACAACCTGATGTCCGAGGACGACATTTTCAGCCGCACCGGCATCAAGACGAACTTCTACAACAGCTCCCTCCACCTGCTCTCGCTCAAGCTGCGCGAAAGCAAATCGCTCTTGCAGGCGGGCAACATCCTTTTTATCCCCGACATCCTCGCCTACTGGCTCACCGGCGTGAAAGCGGTGGAGCGGACGAACGCCTCGACCTCACAGCTCCTCGACGCGGAGACCGGGCTATGGTCGCACGAGGTCATCTCCGCGCTCGGCCTGCCGAATCGGATTTTCGGAAACATCGTCTCGCCCGGCACCGTGCTCGGCCCGCTACGACCGGCGCTCAAGGACACGCTCGGGCGCAGCGACATCCCTTTCGTCGTCGCCCCCTGCCACGACACCGCTTCCGCCGTGGCGGGCATCCCGCTCACCGAGGAAGAGCCGCTTTGGCTCTCATCCGGCACTTGGTCGATCATGGGCGTGGAGCGGAAACATCCCATCCGCAGCTACGAGGCGCTCTCGTTCGGTTTCTGCAACGAACTCGGCGTGAACAACACCGTCCGTTTCCTGAAAAATATCGCCGGCCTCTGGCTGATCCAGGAATGCAAGCGCCAGTGGGACAAGGAGGGGCAGACCCATTCCTTCGCGGCTCTCGCCGAAATGGCCGAGGCGGCGGAGCCTTTCACCGCGTTCATCGACCCCGACGACGCAGTCTTCGCCAGCCTCGGTAACATGCCCGGAAAGATCCGCGATTTCTGCGAAAAATCCGGCCAGCCCGTCCCGGAATCACTCGGCCAGATCCTGCGGGTCGCGACCGAATCCCTCGCCCTGAAATACCGCTACGTTTACGGCAACATCTGCCACCTGACCGGCCGCACCTACTCCCGGCTGCACGCGGGCGGCGGCGGCATCCAGAACCAGATGCTCTGCCAGGCCACCGCCAACGCGCTCGGCATCGAGGTTCTCGCCGGGCCGATCGAGGCCACCTCCTGCGGAAACCTCATCACCCAGATGATCGCCACCGGCGATGTCCCCGATTTCCCGGCGGGCCGCCAGCTCATCCGCGAGTCCTTCGACTTCGTCACCTACACACCGCAGGATCAGGAACAATGGGACAAGGCCTACGCCGGTTTCCTGAAACTCATCGGCTGACCCGTCATGCGCCTCGCCGTCCTCAACATCGTAGGTCTTTCCAAGTCTTTGCTCGGAGAGAACGCGCCGGGCATCACCGCCTTTGCGGAAAAGCACGGGCTGCAGACCTACGCCCCGGCCTTCCCGGCGCTGACCACCACCGCCCAATCCTCCATCCTCACCGGCACCCCGCCAGAAAAGCACGGCATCGTCGCCAACGGCTGGTACGACCGCGAGACCGCCGAAGTCCGTTTCTGGAAACAGTCGAACCATATCGTCCACGGCGAAAAAGTCTGGGACGCTCTCCGAAAAACCGTGCCGGACTTCACCTGCGCGAAGCTCTTCTGGTGGTACAACATGCACTCCACCGCGGACTTCACCATCACCCCGCGCCCGCTCTACCCGGCCGATGGCTCGAAGCACTTCGATGTCCACACCCAACCGATGGCCATGCGCGATGAGCTGAAAGCGGATCTCGGCCCCTTCCCCTTCCCCGCCTTCTGGGGACCGGCGGCGGGGATCGCCTCGTCGGAATGGATCGCCGCCTCCGCGAAATGGGTGGAGCAAAAGCACTCCCCCACCCTCTCCCTCGTTTATCTCCCTCACCTCGATTACTGTCTGCAGAAAGACGGTCCCGCCGCCCCCAACATCCCCGCCGAAGTCCGCGCCATCGATCGCGTAGTGACCGACCTCATTTTCTACTATGAATCCCGTAGTATCCGCGTGATGCTCCTTTCCGAATACGGCATCTCCCCGGTGGACCAGCCCATCCACCTTAACCGCCTGTTCCGCGAAAAAGGCTGGCTCTCCATCAAGGACGAGCTCGGCCGCGAAACGCTCGACTACGGCGGCTGCAAGGCCTTCGCCGTCGCCGATCACCAGATCGCCCATGTCTATGTGAACGATCCCGCCATCCTCCCGGAAGTCCGCGCCCTGCTGGAAAGCACCGGCGGTATCGATGAGATCCGCGCGCAGAACCATCCCCGCGCCGGTGACCTCATTGCCGTCGCGAAGCCGAACGCGTGGTTCACCTACTACTACTGGACCGACGACGCGAAAGCCCCCGACTTCGCCCGCACCATCGACATCCACCGCAAGCTCGGCTACGACCCCTGCGAGCTCTTCATCGACCCCGCCATCCCCTTCCCGAAAGCGAAGATCGCGAAGTTCCTGCTGAAAAAGAAACTCGGGATACGCGGCCTGTTAGAGGTCATCCCCCTCGATCCATGCCTCGTCAAAGGCTCCCACGGCCGGGATCAGGTGCTGGATTCCGAGAAGCCGGTGCTGATCGGATCATCAGCGTCCGTATTAAGCGCGCAGGACATCCATGGAGTCGTTCTCGCCCACTTCGGCATTCCGCAAGTCTGACCGTTTGCCAAAACTCTCTGCTCTTAATTGGAAAGTTGTGGCAAGATTCGCCAACAACGGCCTTGGGCTGGAATCTCCGGATACGATTCAATACGATAGGACAATTGGCAAACGGTCGAAAAGTCTCTGGCAGTATGGAAATGTGCAAGCCAGCGCGATCCGTGCGGGAATCCAAGAAGCAAATCCGCCCTATTCGGACGGATCTTCCGGCGCGGCGGGTTGGGCGGGTGAAGCCTCCTCCGGAGCAGGCTGCGCCGGGATTCCCACGGGCGGGGTAACGGCGGAGATCCCTTCCGGTATGGGAGGCGCGGCGACTCCCGGGCCGGGGCCTTTGTCCATGAATTCGGTGCGGTTTTTTAAGAGAGCATCGATGGTGAATTTGCTGACCTCAAAAGTGCGGCTTTCGAGAGCCTTGATTTTCTCAAGATGATCCGACAGCACCTTGAGGCGGTCGTCGAAGATTTTCTGGGCGGCTTCGGCCTCCTCCGCTTTCTCTCCTTCCGGCTTCTTGCGCTCCTTGGCGAGATCGGCCTCGATGGCGACGGTCATCAGGTATTGATCGGTAGCGGCTGGAGCCTCTGCCCCCTCTTTAGGGGTAGTGGGTTTAGCAGGCTGGAGGGTGATCCTGTAGGTGAAGCCCTCGAAGGTGGTGATGACCGCTTTCTGGAGTTTTTCGGGCGTCGCCTTTTTCTCCACCTCGGCGGCGGGCACGACGTCGTCGAAACGCGAGAACGAGAATAGGGATTTCAGCGGCGAGGTGGCGGCGGCATCCGTCTTCACGCCGGGATAGGCCTCGGTGAAGGCAAAATCTGCGTTTTCATCGGCGCGGGTGAACTCCCATTCCTTCTCATCGGAGCCGGGTTTCGTGACCGAGATACCCTTGATTTTTTCGACCTTGATGAAGTCCTCGGAAAGCCAGTTCTTGGGATCTTCGGAAAGGCTGCCGAAGACCTCAGAAACGGCATAGAAACCGGATTCGTCTGAGTGATTACGGACGAAGCGACCCGTAGCCCCGCCGCCGAAGGTCGAGTTCGATGCCGCCGCATCCAGGTTTTTACCGAAGGATACCTTCGCGAGTTCCTTTCCGGATGAGTCCTTGAAAACGGCGGTGAGGCCGCGCGTTTCCGCAGCGGAGGATTTCTCATCCATGCCGAAGCGCGGGGCGAAAGACGGGCCGGCCTCGATACCCTGCGCAACCTTCAGCTCGGCGAGCGTGCGGAGCAGGTCGTTGATGTTGCGGCTGTTGGCGGGGAAGTTGTCGCGCTGGGCAACCGTCCATTTTCCATCCTTCGAGGCTAGGGTGACGGATTGTTCCGCACCGGAGATCTCGATGGTCGCGGCTTTGTCGGCGGCAAAATCGGCAAGCAAGGTTTGTCCGGGCGTGCGGTTTGTAGCGTTCTTGTCCTGACCGGAAGCGGATTGTTTCACGAGATAGATGGATGCGCCGAGAACGAGTGCGACGATCCAGAGGATAATGACGGTGCGGGGTTTCATGTTTTTCTGTCGAAAATGTTAGAAGTTATCTGTTATTGGTTCTTGGTAAGAGGATGTCCATTTAACGGATAACCTCTAACTTCGAACTCTATCTCGCGCGGGTGGAGGATCGGCGTTTCAGGAAGAGACCCAGGCCGACAAGGATGACCAGCGCCGGCATGGCGGCGACATTGAGGAGGGTGATCTTACCGCCCAGTTTGTCTTTCTCTCGGCGGAGTTCCTTTTGCTGCTCGCGGATGAGGCGGGAGTAAACCACACGCTGTTCCTGCAGTTTCGCAATCTCCGCTTTTTGTTCGGGTGTCCCAAAAGGGCTGGAGGATTCGCCACGCTGCGCCTGAAGCTCCTGCAGCTTGTTGATGGCTTCGCTCTGCTTCTGCTCGAACTCCTCGATCTTGCCTCCGACTTTCTTTTCAAACTCAGCTTCCATCTCCTTGATGACCGTGAACGGCTTCCGTGTGGCGGCGCGGGAGCGCGAGCCAATCAGGTATTTCGAGCCGACTGCCTGATCTAGCAGGTTGAAAAGCAGGCTGGCGTTCCCATTCATCGGGGTGGCCATCTGCATGCCGCCGAAATTCTGGACGTTGTAGGCGAAGCGGTCGTAGAAAGCATCGATATCCGCAATGAGGAACACGTTGCCGGGCTTGACGGCCTCTTTCAGGGAATCGTCCTTGGGTTTCTCGACCTCTTCCTTTTTCTCCTCCGTTGGGGCTGGCTCGGGTTCCTGCGCCTTGGGCTTGCCTTCCGGGAAAGCGGTTTTGAAATTTCCGGAGAGATGGGTAATCAAATCATAGACGGTGCCGTCCGCCTTCAGGCTGGTCTCAAGCGAAGGATCTAGGCGTGAGGCTTTCGTGGGATCGACAAAGCCGGCTCCTGTGGACGAACGGACGAGGGAATTCGTGGAAACTCCGCCGCCAGAAGTGCGTTTGAAGGCGCCGGGAAGGTAGAGCGTGATGGAATCGATGGCCTTGGTGATGATGTTGTCCTTTTGCGGCATCGCGCTCTGCGGGAGACTAAGCACAGCAATGCCCTTGCGCTCGCCGCCAAGGAGGGTGGCGTGGATGGGATCCGCCAAGACCTTGTCGGAGACGAACTCCACGCCCCATGCCGGAAGCAATGTCGGGAGAGTGGAGGAGGTCGGCGCGCCGCTGGGTTGGCCGGTCATCGGGTTCGGCTGACCGCCGAGCATCTGTGAGGCAACAGAAAACGCGTCAAGGCATGCGACCACCGTGCCGCCGTTGAGCAGGTATTGATCCACCAAAAACTCCGCTTCCTTGGTGATCCCTGCAGGGTGGAAAAGGAACAGGACCTTAATCTCATTTGGGTCAATTTTTTCCGGTGTCATGCCCAGATCCCGGAGGTCGAAGGATTCCTTGAGCTGTTGGTAAATCACCCACGGCTGCTGCGGCTGCTGGCCGGGCATCATCGCCGGCATACCGGCAAGATCGAAGGCGGACATGATGCCAATGACGGGTTTCACGGGCGTGGTCACCTCCGCGATGGCCTTGGAGATCTGGTATTCCAGCATCGTTTCCTCACCGGGATTCAGAAACGGCAGGACGACTTTCTTGTCGAGTGCCGAAACAGCGATGCCGAGGTAGAAATTTCCCTGTTGGTCGATAGAGCGGATACCATCGAGATTCGCAGAGTCCTCCGCATCGGTGTCGGGTTCCGGATCGATGTTCTCGATGCGGATTTTGTCATTCGAAAGGTTCTTATACTCCTTGAGTAGATCGTCCACGCGGCGGATGTGTAGCTTGAGCTGGCCGGGTGTGTAGTCGGCATTACGGGATGCGTAGTAGCGGATGACCACCTTGGTATCGAGCTCCCCGAGGATGGATTTCGTCCCGTCGGAAAGGGTGAAAACCTTGTTCTCGGTGAAATCCGCACCACGATTCCCAGCGGGTGTCAGCGAGACGAGCCAGTTGGCGAGGACGGCGATGGCGACAAAGGCAGCGATTCCGAGGGCGGCGCGGGTGATGGGGGCTTTCATGAAACTTTAAACTTTAAATTTTAAACTCCAAACAAGAGGAAACTATGCGCGTTTGGCGGAGAGGATGGTGGAGGTTCCGACGAGGCAGAGGCTGATGAATCCGGCAAACCAGACGGCATCCTGCAAACGGAGGAGACCGCGGTTCAGGGAAGTGAAGTGGTCCCAGACGCTGAAGGCCACTATGGCTTCGACAGTGCCGGGTGAGGTGGCCTTAGCCAATTCTCGGGTAACGGGATCGTAGCCGCAGAGCACCATCAACGTGCAGATCGCGACGGAAACGATGAGGCATACGACCTGGTCGCGCGTGCATGCGGAAACCAGCATGGTGAAGGCGATGAAGGTGCAGCACACGAGGAAGGAGCCAATGTAGCCAGAGATGATCGCCCCGTTGTCAGGCTCGCCGAGGTAGTTGACGGTGATGACGATGGGAAAGGTCAGAACCAACGCAACAAGTGAGACGGCAGCGGCGGCTAGGAATTTCCCGACAATGGCAGCCCAAGTGGATACGGGAAAAGTGCCGAGCAACTCGATCGTGCCGTTGCGCTGCTCATCGGACCAGAGTTTCATGGCAATGGCAGGCGCGAGAAGCATGTAGAGCCACGGATGCCAGAAGAAGAAGGAAAACTGGAGTGAGGCATCACCGACGTTCATGAAATCGCCGAAGGTGAAGGTGAAACCCAGCGAGAGCAGGACGAAAATGACAATGATCGCATAAGCCGTGGGTTGGGCGAAATACGATTTCAGCTCGCGGCGGAAGATGGTTAAAATAGACATGGGTGATGGGATATTGGAAATTTGTTTAGTGTAAACGGCGAGCGGAGATCGCCGTTACGCGGCGGTGTCGGAGG
>CAMBQC010000088.1 GCA_945869855.1 Prosthecobacter debontii | reverse complement strand
AGATTGGTGAACTCAGCGGAGGGCAGAAGAAGCGCGTATTCCTCGCCCGCGCCCTCGCGCAGGGTGGCCGGGTGATCCTGTTAGACGAACCTTTCACCGGAGTGGATGTGAAAACGGAGGAGGCGATCATCACCCTCCTCCATGAGCTGAGAAAATCGGGCGCGATCATTTTCGTCTCCACCCACAACCTCGGCAGCGTGCCGGAATTCTGCGATCAGGTCGTCCTCATCAACCGCACCGTCCTCGCCTACGGGCCGACGGCAGACGTATTCACCGCCCAGAACCTCGCGGCGGCCTTCGGCGGCGTGCTCCGCGAATTCCAGTTCGAACGCTCCACGATCCAATCCCACGATGGCCACACGGTCACCGTGCTCAGCGACGACGAGCGCCCGCTGGTCTTCGGCAAGGACGGCCACCTCGAATACATGGATCGCGGGAAGCACGAGGAACTGCTGCGGAAACGTCGGGAGGAACATGAGTGAGCTTTTCCAATCCCTGACCATCCCGTTCCAATACGACTACATGATCCGTGCCATCTGGGTCAGCGCGCTGGTCGGCGGGATCTGCGGTTTCCTCTCCCCTTTCGTGACGCTCAAAGGCTGGTCGCTGATGGGTGACGCACTCTCCCACGCAGTAGTTCCAGGCGTGGTGATCGCCTACATCTTCGGTTTCCCTTTCGTCCTAGGCGCCTTCATCGCCGGGCTGCTGGCGGCGGGCGCGATGGCTTTCATCCGCGCCCAGAGCCGCATCCGTGAGGACGCAACCATCGGCATCGTGTTTACCTCGTTCTTCGCGCTCGGACTCGTGCTGATTTCCCTTTTCCCCTCCGGTGTGGATCTGAAAACAATTCTCTACGGAAACATCCTCGCCATCGCAGATCCCGATATCCTCCAGGTCGTCGGGATCAGCGCGGTGACCTTGCTGGTGATCGGTTTCAAATGGCGGGATCTCATGCTGTATTGCTTCGATCCGAACCAAGCCCGCTCGCTCGGGTTAAAGCCCGGTGCCCTGCACGTCACCTTGCTGGCGCTGCTCGCCGCGACCTGCGTGGCCGCGCTGCAAGCGGTCGGCGCGATTCTCGTTTTGGCGATGCTCATCACGCCCGGAGCAACCGCCTACCTTCTAACAGACCGCTTCAGGACGATGATGTGGCTCTCCGCGGCATTCGGCGTGACGTCCTCGCTCGCAGGTGCTTACGCGAGCTATTACATCAACGGCGCGACCGGCGGCTGCATCGTGACTTTGCAGACACTCGTCTTTCTCGCCGCCTTCGTCTTCGCCCCGAAACGCGGTATGATCGCCTCCCGCCGCGCGATCCGTGCGTGCAGCGGAGTGCTAGGTGAAATCAATCAACCGCGAATGAACGGGCATGAACTTTAATTCAAGAAGAGTTACCAAGCCTCTGGTGTTCGTTAAAGTTCCAAGTGACGGATACGGGAGGGCGCGAAGCTCCCACGGGGAGCACACGCGCCCTCGCGTGTTGTCTTTGGCGCCCTCGCCGAAGACCGGCCGTCCCAGCCATTCCACGCGGTTTCCGACGAGGGCGTCGGAAACAACACGCGAGGGCGCGTGTGCTCCCCAAGACTTCTGCTAATCCCCACCAAAAATCACGCGGTAAAATTCCCGCGCGGTGATCTCGTTACCGAAGGAACTGGGATGGCTGCCGTCATCGACGTAAAGGTCACTCCCCCGCCCCGCCATGAACTCGCGCTCCCACGCGTCGCCTGCCGGGACGATGGCCACGCCGCCCGCGTTTTCCGAGGCCGCGCGGTAGCCTTTGCGGACGCGAGAGTTCATACTCTGGAAATCGTCTTCCGGCAGATCGGGATCGCCGTCGCGCCTGCCCCATGTCTGGTAGAGCAGTGGCACCGCTCCCGTCGCACGCGCTTCGGATACGAGAAAACTGACGGCGGGATCCATGACCATCCTCCGTAGCCCTTCGTCCCGCGCGGGAATCAGGCTCTGTTCCTGGATCACCACCACGTCCCATTTTCCCTTGCGTAGTTTCTCCAAGGTCGGCGAATGCTCCACGTGCTTCGCGAGCGTCCAGCCACCATAGGTCGAGTGCCCGACGCGTAATTTCCGACCGCGTGATTCAGCGATTTTTCGGAACTGCTTTGGCACCCCGAAGCTGTAGCTGTTGCCGATGAAAAACACGGCGATTTCCTCTTTCTCGCTTAGGGCAGCGAGCCTCGCATTCTCACCGGGAGCGGGTGACAGTGCGCAGTTTGAGAGACCGAAAAATCCAAGTATCTTCGCGAGCAGCGTCATTTTTCGGAAAAGTTTTTTACGCGCGGGGATGAGCGTCATCATAGGCCGTTTTGAGTCGTTCCTTGGTCACATGGGTGTAGATCTGGGTGGTAGAGAGCGAGGCATGGCCAAGCAGTTCCTGTACGCTCCGCAAATCTGCGCCCGCGTCAAGCATGTGGGTCGCGAAACTGTGGCGCAACTTGTGCGGGCTAGCCGCGAAGGGGACGCCGCTGAGCTTGAGGTATTTCCGCAGCATCAGATCCACCGCCTGCTGGGTGATCCGCGTGCCACGCACGCTGCGGAACAGCGGGCCGTTCGTCACCACTGCCTCCTGCCGGTATCTTTGAATCGCACGCATCGCCGCGCCGCCGACCGGCACAATGCGGTGCTTACGGCCCTTGCCCTCCACCCTGACCACCTCGTCCACGAAATCCACATCCCTCACATCCAGCCCCAGCAGTTCGGAAATCCGCAGGCCCGAGGAGTAAAAAAGTTCCAGGATCGCAGCATCGCGAAATTTCAGCCAAGGCGGGCCTTTCGCGGAAACGTCTTCTTTCAGTGGTGCGTCAAGCAACTCCTCCATCTGTTTGACGCTCAAAACTACCGGCAGGCTACGCTCCAGCTTCGGCATCCGCACCTCGGCCACCGGGCTTTTTTCCAGGCCCCTTCTCAGCACAAGGTATCTGTAAAACGACCGCAGTGCCGCGAACCGTAGGCGTATCGTCGTGCGCTTCAGCCCGCGTTTCATTAAGGTGTGGAGGTAATTCCGGAAGTCGTCGCCGGTCTCCTCGCGCCAGTTTTCGAAGCCTTCCGCGCGCCACGCCGCATACTCACCCAGCGCGGCGGCATAGTTTCTCAGAGTCAGCGGCGACGCGTTCTTTTCCGTTTTCTGAAACTCCAGGAAACGAGCCGCATTGTCATCCTCCGCCCAGCCGGGATCGGGCGTGCACCTATCATTACCGGAATTCGTAGGCATGAGTTTTTTGTGTGAAGGGGTCAGCAGCCGGTGGACTCAACACGGTCCGGGTGGAGTTTCCCGTGGTCTGAAGCCCGGATCAGAACTCGCCCCGGAAGGAACAACGCGCGGTGGGCGTTTCAAAAATCACGATCTCCGCCAGGCCCGGGAGTTGCGGCGCGAGCTTTTTCCAGAACCATCCGGCCATGCGCTCGATGGTCGGGCTTTCTAGTCCCTCGATGTCATTGAGATAGCCGTGGTCTAGCTCTTCGAGCAGGGGGGCCATCGCGTTGGAGATGAGTTTATGGTCATAGACCCATCCGATTTTCTCATCGACAGTGCCCTCGATGGAGATCTCCACCTTAAAGCTGTGGCCATGCATGCGCCGGCATTTGTGGTCTTCCGGCAATGACGGGAGGGTGTGTGCCGCTTCGAATCGGAATTCCTTGGTGAGTCTCGCTTTCATATCCTGCGCGCAGGCTACCGCGTTTCCCGTGCGGAGGGAAACTCAAAGCTTTGAGGGAAATAAATGGTGGAACGCTTTTCCCCGGCGCGTAGCCTTCCTCATGCGCATCTGCTTTCCCATCGCCCTCGCGGCCTTGCTCGTTTCCTGCCAGAAGCCCGAAGCCGTCAGCACCGTTGAGAAAAAGGACGGCATGCTGCGCATCGCTGGCGGGATGACCGAAATGGGATCGGAGGGCCGCTTCGAAACACCCTACGGCCACAAGGAATTTCCCGAGGAAAGGCCGGTGCGGGAGATCGAGGTGAATGGCTTCTGGATCGACGAAACCGAGGTGACGAACGACCAGTTCGCCGCTTTCGTGAAGGCCACGAATTACGTGACCTTCGCCGAGCGCGAGGCGAAGCTCGCGGATTTCCCGCCTGAAGCGCTTCCAAACTTGCCCCCGGCACCGTTCCGTCAGGGCTCCATCATTTTCGATCCGCCCGAGAAATTCGAAGGCGACCCGAACGAGCCCGGTGCCTTCCTGTCATGGTGGCGCTGGGATCCGGAGGCAAACTGGCGTCAGCCTCTCGGCAAAGGATCCGAAATCTCGAAAAAGAGCAACCATCCGGTGGTTTGCGTGACCTTCGAGGACGCCACCGCCTACGCGAAATGGGCGGGGAAACGCCTACCCACCGAGGCGGAATGGGAGTTCGCCGCACGCGGCGGGCTGAAAGGGAAAATCTATTCTTGGGGCGACGAACTCAAGCCCGGCAACCAATGGATGGCGAACACCTTCCATGGCGAGTTCCCCGCGAAGGACAGCGCCGAGGATGGCTTCGAGGGCTCCTCGCCGGTGAAATCTTTCCCCGCCAACGACTACGGCCTCTACGACATGGCCGGTAACGTCTGGGAGATCTGCTCCGATTTCTACGATCCGGAATACCCCTCGAAGTGCGATAGCTGCGATCCCAAGGGCCCGGCAACATGGGTAAACCGCGGCACCGGCCGGAAAAGCTACGGCGCACCCAGCCACGTCATAAAGGGCGGCTCTTTCCTCTGCCACATCTCCTACTGCATGCGCTACCGCCCCGGCGCACGCCACTCCACAGAAGCCGATTCGCCGGCAAATCACACCGGTTTCCGCTGCGTGAAGGATCTCTGAATCATTTCCCCATCAGTGCGGCCACATGCTTCGCGAGCATGTCGGCCTCTAGGTCCACGGTATCGCCCGCCTTGGCGTCGCGAAGGTTCGTGTGGGAAAAGGTGTGCGGAGTGATCCAGAACACCGCGGACTCGCTTTTCAGATCCGCGATAGTCAGCGAGATCCCATCGATGGCGATGGATCCTTTGTCGACGCAAAGCCGGTGGATCTCTGCGGGCAGCGAAACCTCCACCACATGATCCTGCCCGTCCTCCTCCAGCGAAAGGATCACGCCCGTGCCGTCCACATGACCTTGCACGAAATGCCCGCCCAACCGATCCCCCACCCTCAGCGCGCGCTCCAGGTTCACTACGGAACCGGCGGCGAGTTTTCCCAGCGAAGTCACGCGCAGGGTCTGCGCGAGGACATCGAAGGATGTGTCCGTTCCTGAAATTTCCGCCACCGTGAGGCAGCAGCCGTTCACCGCCACGGAATCGCCGAGGGCGAGCTCGCCAGAAAATGGAATGGTGATGCAAAGCCGCGCCTGCTCGCCCTTTTCCTCGAGGAAAACAACCATTCCCAGCGCTTCGACTAGTCCTGTGAACATTCTTCGCTTCCGATTTACTTCTTCAATGACTTGCCATTCGTAGCTTCCGGTCTCGGAAGCGAAGAATGGCGGAGATGTCAGGAGTAATCCTGCAAGTGACTCCGTATCAGCACTATTGGACCTGCTCACAGCAG
Source organism: Prosthecobacter debontii (assembly GCA_945869855.1). Lineage (GTDB taxonomy): Bacteria > Verrucomicrobiota > Verrucomicrobiia > Verrucomicrobiales > Akkermansiaceae > Luteolibacter. Next base: position 1,950 of record CAMBQC010000088.1, on the reverse strand, counting down.
CAATAGATGCGATTTCCGACAAGAAATCAAGCAAATCGTTGACTTCGGAGCCATCCTCGATGGAACCGAAGAAGCGTCGAAAAACCAAGGGGACCGTGATTATCGGCAGGGGTGCCGCCACGGTCCGTATCTACCCAATCATCCGGAAAAACGGCTACCCACAAAATACCGTCTGCTGGAAGGAAGGCGGTCGTCGCCGCACGCGATGCTTCGCCTGCATGGACGAGGCGAAGATGGTCGCCCAGCAAATCAGCGTGAGACTCACCAACGGCTGGTCACTCGGCGACGAAGTGACACGCCGTGACATTGAGATCCTTCGCCACTGTGAGGGCGTGGTGCGCCAGTATGGCGTGGAACTGGTCGCCGCCGTCGAGGAATGGGCCAGCGCACGCAAGACGGCGGGCCCGATTCCGCTGGCCGATGCCATCCGGTTCTACGCCGCCAACCGCACCGACCTTTTCCCGTCCCGCACGGTGGCCCAGGTTGCCGACGAGTTCGTTGAATCACTCCGCTGCAAGGGGGTGAGTGACGCCTATGTCCGCAACGCCAAGCTCCACCTCAAAGGCTTCACCGCGAAAGTCAGCGGAGAAATCGCCGATGTCACGGTCGCCAATATCAACGGCTACCTGAACGGACTCAAGACACTCGGACCGGTGAGCAGGAACGGCATCCGCCGCAACATCGTCACAATGTTCGGTTTCGCCAAGCGGCAGGGGTATCTGCATCCCGACCGGAAAACCGCCGCCGAGCAAAGCGAGACGTTCAAGGAACATGAGACCGAAATCCAGATCTTCACGCCGGAAGAGATGGGCCGCCTGCTTGTCACCGCCCACGCCCGCATCCTGCCACTCTTGGCCATCGGTGCCTTTGCCGGCATCCGGTCGGCGGAAATCCACCGTCTGGAATGGGAGGACATCAAGTGGGAACGCGGTCACATCGAGATCGCGGGCAAGAAAGCCAAGACGGCGGCACGGCGTCTCGTTCCGCTCACCGACAACCTGAAAGCATGGCTGGCACCATGGCGCGAGGCGACGGGACCTATCGTTCCGATTTCCGACTCGTCCGGGGCGCTCGGTGATGTCGCCGTGAAAGCGCGGATTCCCGGTGGATGGCGTCAGAATGGACTCAGACACTCGTTCATCAGCTATCGGGTGGCTGAGACCGGCGACGTGCCACGGACCGCCCTTGAGGCTGGCAATTCCCCGCGCATGATCTTCCGCCACTACCGGGAGGTTGTGACCGGCGATGACGCGAAAGCATGGTTCTCCATCATGCCGCCCGAAGTATGGCCGCCTGCGGAATGGCGGCTCAGAATCCGCAGGAGACCGGAGGCCGCGTGATGCCCCACAGGCGAAAAAAACACAGGGAGTGAGATTCCCACTTGCGTTTAGATTACATCGATGTAATCTAAACGCATGGCACGACCAATCAACACCAGCACGCGCATCGGTCAGTTGCGCTCCATTCTCGGTCTCAACGCCCGCGAGTATGCCTCACTCGCGGGAATATCCCACGGTTTGCTCAGACGCGTGGAAGCGGGGTTCGCAACAGTGTCGAACCAGACCATCGAACGCCTCGCCTACGCCACCGGAGCTGATCCTGAGTGGTTGTTAGGCGATGGCAAGGACATGTGCCCGACGAGGCTTGACCTCGCGACCGGCGACCAAGTTCCCATGACACGCGAGGATTTCGAGGCGCGTTCAGCAAAGAATCTAACCGGTCCGTTGAATCCGTTTTCCGAACGCATGGACGATGGCCGACTGCTCAAGATCCGCGCCGCGTTGCGTGCCGCCGAACGGCACGGGAAAAAAGGCGCTGCCTATCATGTCCTCAACCGGATGCTCGGCGAGATGATAGATGGGATTGCGTCCTCCCGTGCGGAGGCGAAACAGATCCGCGCCACCTTCGATGCGGAATTCGCGATCCTGCTGGAAGCCGACACGGCGGCAC
>CAMBQC010000087.1 GCA_945869855.1 Prosthecobacter debontii | reverse complement strand
GGCGAGGGCGAAAATTTCCTCCAGCCGATGGGAGATGTAAACCACGCCGACGCCGCTGGCACGCAGGTCCCGCACCACCTTGAAGAGCAGATGCTGCTCCTTCTGCGTGAGTGAGGCGGTCGGCTCGTCCATGATGACGATCTTCGCGCCGGAACCGAGCGCGCAGGCGATCTCCACGAGCTGCTGCTCCGGCATCGAGAGCGAGCGGACTTCCGCATCGGGTGAAATCTCCGCGCCGATCTGCCCGAGCAACTCCACGGCATGGGCGCGTTGCTGCGGCCAGCGCACGCGGCTAAGGACGCCAGTTTTCTTCAAACGCAGAGCGATGTTCTCGGCCACGCTGAGATCGGGGAAAAGCGCCGGCTGCTGGTAGATGCAGGCGATGCCGAGTTCGCGGGCTTTCGAGGGAGTGAGGTGGGAAACTTCGATTCCCGCCACCTCCAGCCTGCCGCCGTCCGGCTGATGCGCCCCGGTGATCACCTTGATCAGCGTGGATTTCCCGGCACCGTTCTCGCCTAACAGCGCATGCACCTCGCCGGGCAGGAGTTCGAAGGAAACCCCCTTCAACGCACGGACGGCGCCGAAGGATTTCCTGATCTCAGAGAGTTTTAGGATGGGTTTCAAACCGATGGGTGATGCGTTATCAGGCCCGCTTGCTCAGCATGGCATTCTCGTAGCGTTTCGTCTCGGCGAGCCACGCGGTGCCGACGGGCACGCCTTGCTTCTCGCAGTATTGATCCCAGACCGCACCCCAGGGCATGCCTTTCAGCTCCTCCATGAGGGCGAGGCGGGTGGTCAGGTCGCCGGCAGCTTCCGCCTCTTTCAGCGCGGCGGGCTCCAGCAATGCGATGAGCAGCGACTTGAGCGTGTTGCGCGTGCCGATCGTCCATGCGGCGATGCGGTTGATGCTGGCATCGAAGAAATCGAGGCCGATGTGCGTGCGGGATAGCAGGTCGTCGCGGACGAGCGCGCAGGAAATGGATTGGAGCGCGTCATCGAGCGTGACGACGTGGTCGCTGTCCCAACGCACGCCGCGGCTGACGTGGAGTAAAATTTCCGGCACGAACATGAGCGCCGAGCCGAGCTTGTCGGCGATGGTTTCTGTGGGATGGAAATGCCCGGCATCGAGGCAGAGCAGCTTCTGGTTTTTCACCGCGTAGCCCATGTAGAATTCATGCGAGCCAACCACGTAGCTCTCGCTGCCGATGCCGAAGAGCTTGCACTCCACCGCATCGAGCATGTGCGCGGGGTCTTGGGCTTTCGCGAACACGCGGTCGAGCGATTCCTCCAGCCTGCGGCGCGGCGAGACGCGATCCACCGGCGTGTCCTTGTAACCGTCCGGCACCCACACGTTCATCACGCAAGGCGAGCCGAGTTCCCTGCCCATCACGGCGGAAATTTCCCGCGAGCGGACGCAGTGCTCCACCCAGAAATCGCGGATGCCCTGGTCGACATGGGAGAGCGTGAAACCGTCCGCCGCTTTCGGATGTGCGAAGCAGGTCGGGTTGAAATCCATGCCCATGCCGTTCGCCTTCGCCCACGCGATCCAGTTGGAGAAATGCTCCGGCGTGATCTCGTCGCGCTCCACCTTTTTCCCGCCGAACTCGCCGTAAAAGGCGTGGAGGTTCAGGCGGTGCTTGCCGGGAATCAGGGAAAGCGCCATGTCGAGATCCGCGCGGAGTTCATCCGGCGTGCGGGCGCGGCCCGGATAGTTTCCCGTCACGGCGATCCCACCGTTCAAGCCCTCGCCGGTGTTTTCAAAACCTCCCACGTCATCGCCCTGCCAGCAGTGCAGCGAGATCGGGATTTCCGCCAGCCTCACCATCGCGGCTTCGGTATCGACGCCCATCGCGGCGTAGCGTTCCCGGGCAAAGGAATAGGAGGCGGAGGCGGGATTCGCTGACATATTAGGATTCTTGAAGCTGCTTAAAGATGAAGGAGTCAAGGGATGCTTGCCAAGAAAAACCCAAAAAATTCATCAAAAAAACACAATCAAGAAGCGTCCGGACCCCAGACGAAGGGACAGTAAACCTTCAATCGGCAACCGAAGCGGTGACCGATTCCGACGCTTTCTGGTTCGCCTTGAGGGCGGATTCCGATTGCCCTGTGGCCCATGAATCGAAGTCGGCCGCAGAGATGACTTCCATCGTCCCGACCATGTTCGCATGGCCTTCGCCGCAAAGCTGGGCGCAGACGACGAAGGTTTCCATCGGTTTCACCGGAGTGAACCACATGGAGATCTCCTTGCCGGGTATGGCATCCTGCTGGGCGCGCATGGGCACGATCGCGTAGTTGTGGATCACGTCCTTCGTCCCGATGTTTAGTACGGCGGGGCGCTGGACGGGAAGTTTGAGCGCGGAAGCCGTGAAATCATCGTGGGCATTCGGATCGGTGTAGTCGATACCGAGGTTATTGGAACCGGAAATGAGCGCGGGATCCGTCCGCCCGAATTTGCCGTCGAGTCCGGGGTAGTGATAGCTCCAGCCGTATTGCCAGCCGACCACACGGACTCGTACGGGATCCATTTCCTGGATCTTCGCCCAGCTATCGACTCGCTGTTGCCAGAGCGGGAAGGCGAAGCCAAGAAGAAGAACCGCCTCAATAATGATCACTGCGACCTCCATGTGACTGGACAGGTGGCTGCGTACTCCGTCATAGGACGCCTTGGGATTGCGCTTGTGCCAGAACTTGTAGAGGCAAACGAAAAAAAATGCCGTCCATCCGACGAAAAGGGCGATCATAAACCAGTGCACCACGACGATGAGGTGATCCACGTGGCCGCCGTGAGCGGAATAGTTTTCCTGTAGGCCGATGAGTTCGGAGAAGGTCATGTTGGTAAATGCTGAAAACTGAAATACTGAAACGCTGAAAAGTTTACTCGTGAATGTAGTCGTCGCGGAGTTCGGGGTCGAGGCTGGCTGTGTCGCGACGGATGAGACGGATCATGAAAAAGGCGACCCCGCCGAGCATCGCGAGGATTAGCACGAGGAGGAAAAAGATCGAGTAACCGATGGAGTCACCGGAAGCTCCGAAGGTAGTGCTGCATGTCGAGCAGGCGAGAAGGCTTGTCAGGTTCATGGTGGTGTTAGAGGTGGATTTTGGTGGCTTTTTTCAGGAAATAGATAGCGTAAGCAGGCATGAGCAGGAGACCGAGGGCTCCTACCACGCCGAATAATGTGGAGGCGGTGGACGGCTCCGGAGCGAGCACGAAGGCCCAGAACACCAGGAACGCGGAAAACAGCGTGCAGACGGTGACAAAGACGAGGTGGAAGCTACGGAGTGACATGGCGGTTATTTGTAGAAGAATGTATCATAGATAGGGCTGCTTTCCGATAATGCAAATAGCGCTCCCATCGCAAAGAAGAAAAAGATCGCTCCGAAGAACACCCAGTAGATGAGCTTTTTCTCATGGTTGAGGTGCATAAAGATCGCCGCGACAAGGGTGGACTTGGTGGTGGCGATGATGAGGCCGAGGATGGCGTCATAAATGTCGAAGCCGTGGCTTCCCACATCTAGGGCCGGCACGGTGGCCACAAGGACGGTCAGAACGGTGCCGACGAGTAGCGCGCCGAAAACCATGAGATAGGTCTTCTTCGCTTTTTGGATCGCTTCGATGGAATCTGCCATTTCAGGGGTAGGGGTAAAGATTGTGTAGTTAAATTTACATCAAGTAGAAGATCGGGAACGCGAAGATCCAGACCAGATCAACGAAGTGCCAGAAGAGGCCACCGACCTCGACGCGGTTGGCGAGCCACTCCGGATCGGAGAGGAACATCTTGCGGCCGAAGACGAGATAGTAGAGCAGCACCAGCGCACCGCCGATCACGTGCAGGCCGTGGAGGCCGGTGATCGTGAAATAGATCGCATAGTAGGTATTCCATGCCGGTGAGAATTTCGCCGCATGTCGGATTTCCTCGCGGGGAACGGAAAGGTGTGGGAAGGTTTTTTCACCGCGCGCATTGTAGTTTGGCCCCATGAACTCCTCCTTGATCTTGGCGACGCCGCCGATTTTCACGCCCTTTGTCTCCACACCCATTTCGCCAAGATCTTTCCAGCCAAGGCGGTAGAGCTCCTTGTGGGTGAGTGTCTGCTGCGGGGTCTTGCCGTCTTGGCTGAAACCGAAGCGCTGGTTGAGGACTTCCTGTTTCTTCACGTTGCGCGCCAGGTGCCATGCCCATGCCTCGCGGACGAATTCGCTGTTCTTCATTAGCCACGAGTTAGCGATGGCAGTTTCGGGGGAGATCCCCTTTTCCTTCGCTTTCATCACGAGCCATTGGAAGTCGATGGCATCGAGATTGTGGAAAACCATGGGGCTGGCTTCCATCGCACCGGCGATGACCGTGTCGTCACGTAGGCGGGAGGAGGTCGGGCTTTCCTTGATGTCGCGTGGCTTAAAAAGCAGGCGGGTCGGAGGATTGACCGTAAACTCAACGGTGGAAATCTCTGTGAGCAGGCGTGGAGCAAGCGCGTCCATGTCGATGTTCACATCCGATGCGAGCTGCCAGCCCCTTTTACCCGGGTTCGCATCTTTCGTCTCTTTCCACTCCATGCGAAGCGCGTCGGTGCGCAGCGCGGCGTTGTACTCAAGCGCGTCGAGTTGCTGTTTTTTGATTTTCTCCAGTAGCTCCAAGCTCAGTGGCTCGCCCGCTTTCGCGAGGGTTACGGGCTCCTTGCCTTCCTCAGTGACCGCCTTAATGTCGGCGGCGAGCTTGATTTCCGATTTTGCATGCTCCGCCTCGGCGAGCATCTCGTTGACCCACGGCGCGTGGAAACGTTTCACCGCGAAAGTAACCTTCTCCGCAACCACGCGGATCATATTCTCCTCGATCTTCTTGCCGTTGCGATCAAGGACGTAGTCGCCGCCCTTCGGGTGATGGGTGTCCGCGCCGTCCTTGAGTTCGTAGCCTAGGTGACCTTCCACGACGGTGTAATCGTGCAAGCGGGCGGCTTGGTGATGGAATTTCACATTGTACTCAATGCCCTTGAGCACCATGAAGATGGCGGCACAGGCGACCGTGATGCCCATGTAGACCTGGAACTGCCGCCAGTTCCCCAATTTCAGGGCGACCCATGCGAACACGACTGTTACGGATGAACCGATGAGGATAAAGGTATTGATCAGACCCGGCAGGACGGGAAGCGTCCGCTCCGGCCACGGGTAATCAGCTCCGAGGCGGAGATAAACGTATGCCGAGAAGAAGCCGCCGAAAAGCATGACCTCGGACGCGAGGAAGAGCCAGATGGCGATCTTTGAGTTGATCAGGCCCGTGTCCTTGCGGGGATTGACGATGTAGGGGATTTCCATTTCTAAAAGTTTGCTAGTGTTCCGTATGCTGCCCTTGGGAAGTCCGAGCGATTAATGATGACTCTTGTCTGCGGATTCATCCATCGCCTCGCCACCAGGCTTTTTCGGCGCCTCCCATTGAGGGAAGTAGTCCTTATCGCAATCCGGGCGGGAGTATTCGTAGGGGCCGCGGTAAACGGCTACGTCGAAGGTGAAGTTGCCGTGAGGAGGCGGGGTCGGGGTCGCCCACTCGAGAGTGGTGGCGTTCCATGGGTTATCGCTCTCCACCTTGCGACCGGTTTTCCATGAGCAGAACAGATTGATGATGAACGGGATCTGCGCGATGGCGAGAATCCATGCGCCGTAGGACATCACGATATTTAGGTCGATGTTCTGCGCGACGGTGTTGGCGAAAACGTTGGCTCCGTCGGCGGTGGCGGCGGTCGCCTTGTCAAGGTAGGCGTCGCCGCCGTTGTACCAGCGGCGGTGGAAGCCGGCCATGCCTTGGGTAAGCATGGGGAAAAAGATGATATTCATGCAAACAAGGCTGGGCCAGAAATGCACGTGGGAAAGAAAGGTGCTCATGTAGCGACCGGTGATTTTCGGATACCAGTGATAGACCCCCGCGAAGAGGCCGAAGAGGATGCCCGGCGCGACTACGTAATGGAAGTGGCCAATCACGTAATAGGTGTCGTGCAGGTGGAGGCCGACGAGGTTGAAGGCGAGCGGCAGGCCGGTGAGGCCGCCGATGCCGAACATCGGGATGAAGGCGCAGGCCCAGAGCATGGGGGGGGTGAAACGGATCGATCCGCCCCAGAGCGAAATCAGCAGTGCGGTGATGATGATCACCGAGGGGATGGAGATCAGCACCGTGGTGGTTTGGAAGAAGGTCGAGACTGCGGCGCCCATGCCTGTCATATACATGTGGTGAGCCCAGACGATGAAAGAGAGGAAGCCTAGGATTAGCAAAGAATAGACCATCGACTTGTAGCCCCAGAGCGGCTTGCGAGTGTTGGCGGGAATGATTTCCGCAACGCAGGCGATGGCGGGCAGCAGGAGGACGTAAACCTCCGGGTGGCCGAGGAACCAGAAAAGGTGCTGGAAGAGCAGCGGGGATCCGCCGCCGGAGAGATCGGCGAGACCTTCCGATTTCGTAAACAGCCCGGAAGGCATGAAGAAGGAGGAATGCGCGACACGATCCATCAACTGCATGATACCGGCCGCTTCAAGCGGAGGGAATGCGAGCAGGAGCAGGAAGCCGGTGACGAGCATCGCCCAGACGAAGAAGGGCAGGCGCATCCAAGTCATGCCGCGGGCGCGGAGGTTGATGATCGTGGTGATGAAATTGACCGAGCCCAGCAGCGAGGAGGTGATGAGCATGACGAGACCGAGCAACCATTGGGTCTGCCCTGCCAGCCATTGGTTCACGATCTGTCCGTCGGCGAAACCGGCGAGCGGGGAGTAGTTCGTCCAGCCGGATTTCGCGGCTCCGGACTCCATGAAGAAGGAGGCACACATGATCAATCCACCGACGAGATAGACCCAGTAGGAAACCATGTTGAGCTTAGGGAAGGCCATGTCCACCGCGCCGATCTGGAGGGGCGTGACGTAGTTTCCGAAGGCACCGAAACCGAGCGGCACGATACCGAGGAACACCATGATCGTGCCGTGCATCGCGCCGAACATGTTATAGGTTTCCCCCGTCACTTTTCCGTCCTGCAGCCAGCGGGCTTTCCAGTTGTCGGTGAAGATCCAGCTCATCCACTCGGGGAGCGGCTCATGCGGATAGGCGATGCTCCAGCGCATCACCATCATCAGATAAAAGCCGAACGCCAAAAAGAGCATGGCGGTGATGCCATACTGCATCCCGATCCATTTGTGATCCGTCGAGAAAACGTATTTTTTCCAAAATCCGGGATCGTGATGATGGTCGTCGTGCGAATGGTCGTGACCAGTAGGGGCTGCTGCGTGGGCGCTCATAGGTTGGTGAAAACTTTAAATTCTAAATTCTAATAAAGATGAGCTCATTCCATCGGGGCGAGTGTGGCTGGATTGACCATGATTTCCGGGGAAATATCCGCACCGGAGAGTATGACCTTGTGTTTGGCGAGGATTTCATCGGAGGTGACTGACTGGCCAGCTTTCTCGCGGGCGGCGGAGACATCAAGGGCGCTTTTCGCCATTTCAAGGCTGATCACATCACCGGTGGAGTTTCC
>CAMBQC010000086.1 GCA_945869855.1 Prosthecobacter debontii | reverse complement strand
GAGTTCGGGATCGAAGTCCGTGACCCGTTCCTCCTCCAGCTCCCCCACCCCGGCGTGTCGCACCTCCGCGTTGTGGGCGAGCGTTTCCTGACCGCGCCTGAGCTGGCGGGCGATGCTTTCCGCCTCGTCCACAAAAAGCACCATGATGTGGAAAACAGGCTGGCGAAAATAGTGCGCCTGCGGGCTGTCGGAAAACTGCCTGCGCAGCATCACCATGCGGTCGTAGAGCATCTTGAGGCACTCCACCTGAACGTTGGTGCGTGGAAATCCATCGAGCACCACGCTGTCACGAAATTCGGGTTTGAGCAGTTCGTGAAAAAGTAAACGCAGCACCTCCTCATCTCCGACCATGCCGCCACCGGCCTTGATCTTTCGCGCCTCTGGGGAATCGAGAAGCTGGCTAATGACAATGGGCTTCGCCTTGATCCCGCGCACCTCACGGATGAAATCCGTGTTCGTTCCCTTACCCGAACCCGGCGCGCCGCCGAGAAGGATCAATTCCTTGGGGAAACGCAGGTTCTCCACGCCGAAAGAATCCTCCAGCTCTTTCCAGATCCGGTTGAAGATGAGTTGCGCGTCCTTAATCTCAAGGTCAGCAGGCGGAGTTGTGGAAGTTTTCTGGATCACGTCTGGGGAGATCAAAAGGAAACCACCCCCATCCGTCCAGACAAGTAGTAACTTTCCACATAGCTTTCGGTCTTGGAATCCGCCGAGCCTTTTCTAACGTCTCGCCATGCTCGATCCCCATATCGAATACTACAATGCCGCCGTAGACGCGATCCAGGCTGGCCGCCTCGCAGAAGCACTTACGGCCGCCGAAAACTCGCTCACCGAAAACCCGAAGGATCTGGAAACATGGCAGCTCTACGTAGTGGTTCTCAACGCTCTTGGTCGTCACGATGATGCCCGAAAAGCCACGGAGAAACTTGAGCAAATCGGAGTCAGCGAGGCGGATAGATATCTTCTTAAAGCTTCAGAAGCGGCCTCTTCTGGCGATCTACCAGCGGTGATCGCCCATTACGAGTCCGCGTTGGAAACTGGCGGCGAGAGGACGGAGATTCACTCCGGATACGCCCTGGCCTTGATGGAAAGCGGTAGGCCCGCCGAAGCGCTCGCCGCCGCGAGAACAGCAGTTTCCCTCGCTCCCGATGACGCCCGGGCCAACTACGCGCTGGGACACGTCCTGCGACTTCGCGAGGAAAAGGAAGAGGCGCTCATCGCGCTGACAAAGGCCGTCGCCGCCGAGCCCGATTTAATGCTCGCCGTTTACGAGCAGGGTATGTTGCTCGTAGATAAGGACAGGTTGGAGGAAGCGTTGAAAAACTTCAGTCGCTATCTGGAGATACATCCCAGTGACTCTGGTGCAAGGCAAGCCGTCGAGGGCATCCACTTCCGGATGCGCCCCGAGACCCGTTGAGGATTTACGGGACGTCCGTGCGGAATGGGGAGGCGGGTAGGCCTTCCTTATTAAAAAGGTTCACATCCGGCACGTTGTCCCAGCCGTAGCGCACAGCCTTTGGATCAGTCACGCCTTCGGCAGATACGACAACGCCCGCGCCCTTGATTACGGCCTTCGCAGGGACGAATTTCCCATCAGCTCCGGCGATGACGAAACCTTTCAAATCACCGTCCTTAGCGACGAGTCCGCTACCCGTGGAATCGAAACTGATCCCCACCTCACTGCCAGTGACTTTCATCGCCGTGTAGAGCGGTCCCGAATAAACAATTTTCTCGCCGTAAGCCAATGCGCGTGCGCCCAGCGACAAGCGGTTTCCGACGGGTTCCTTCTGCTTCGGATGGATGTCGTTCGCATCGCCGTAATCCGTGGTTACTGCCATCGCAGAATTCTTGGATTTGGCGAGAGTGAGAAACTGCGCTTCGCGGATCTCGGGCGGCTGGCCTTTGAAAGGGGCGATCTGGACGTAGAGGAACGGGAAATCTCCCAGCTTCCACTTTGTGCGCCAATCCGCGATCATGGCGGGGAAAAGGGTTTGGTATTGCTTGGATTGCCCGGCGTTCGACTCGCCCTGATACCAGATCACGCCCTTCATGCCGTAGGGAATGACGGGGGCGATCATGGCGTTGTAGAGGGCACTGGGAAAATGCGGCCCTGGACCCTTTTCGGGCGGCTTCTCAGCAGCGGCCTTGATTTGATCGGCGTAGCCTTTGAGTTCAGGCTGCCCTTCGAAGCCTTCCGCGCTTGTCCATGCTTGCGCCGGCGTGCCGCCCCACGAGGTGCTGATGATGCCGACCGGCACACCGAGCTTCGCATGCAGATCGCGGGCGAAATAATAGGCCACGGCCGAGAAGCTGCCGACCGTCTCAGGCGAACATTCCTGCCATTTTCCCTGCACCTCATCCAGCGGTGTGAGCGACGCCACTTTCTTGGCCGTGATCATGCGGATCTGCGGGAAATTCGCCTTGGGCTTTTCCACCTCCGGTTGGAAAGAGGCGTTGAGCGTCCACTCCATGTTCGATTGCCCAGAGGCCACCCAGACCTCGCCGACCAGCAGGTTGTTTACCGTGACCTCGTTGTCGCCGGAAATTTTCATCGAGAACGGCCCGCCTGCTTTGAGGGGTTTCAGCTCCACCTTCCACTTGCCGCCCTGCGCGGTGGTGGTGGCGGACTGTCCGGCGAATTCGACGGTGACTTTCTCGCCATCGTTCGCGGTGCCCCAGACCGGGACCTTCTGACCGCGCTGCAGCACGGCTCCGTCGGTGAAGAGGATGTTGGGTTTCACATCGGCGTGCAGAAAGCCGGAGGACAAGATGGCTCCGAGGAGTAGAAGGCGGGTGGTTATTGAATTCATGAGTATTTTGTTACGTTGGAATGTTACGATTTTTCGCAGGGAATTTCCGGTATCCAAGCAGCTTTTCCGTGTTTCTGGAGATTTTCATGCTAACTTCTGCCGTCACATGAAATCCATTTATCTCTCCGACATCGAAGCCATGGACAAGCTCGCCCGCGTGCAATTCGCCAATTCGTTGCCGGGGCCGAAGCCGTTTTGCCTCGTAGGCAGCATCGATGCGGAGGGGCATACGAACCTCGCACCGTTTTCCTCAGTCACCCACCTCGGCTCAAACCCGGCGTTGATCGGCCTGGTCTCGCGACCGGATCTCGTCGAGCGGCACACTCTATCCAATATCCTCGCGACGGGTTCCTACACGATCAATCACGTTCACATGGGTATCCTCGAACAGGCGCACCATTGCTCTGCCCGCTATCCACGTGAAACCTCGGAATTTGAAGCCACAGGCTTGACGCCGTATTATGAAGAAGATGTAGCCGCTCCTTTCGTTGCTGAGTCTATGCTGCGCTTCGCCCTCACGCTGGAGGAAACGGTTCCCATCGCTTCCAACGGCACGCTGCTGATCGTCGGAAAAGTGATCCTCGCACAGTTGCCAGAGGATCATTTCGGCGAGGATGGCTCCATCGACCTCTCGGCCTTGGGTTCGCTGGCATCCACCGCTCTGGATACTTACTTTGAACTCGGAAAACCCGTCCGTTTACCCTACGCAAAACCGCGCAATTTGTGATTTACCGAGTAAAATCCCCTTGAAAACGGGATAAGGGGGTTTAGAAATTATCTGTCCACACAAAATCATGAAAAAAGCAAACCTCGCCATCTCCGTCGGTCTATGTGCCCTTGCTCTCAGTAACTGTGCCGAACCCACTGGCCCAAACACCCAACGCGGTGCCGTCACAGGCGCGGTGGCTGGAGCGGTGCTCGGTGGCATTATCGGTCATCAAGGAGGCAACGCCCTCGAGGGCGCCGCCATCGGTGCGGCGGCGGGAGGCGGCGCGGGCGCAGTTTACGGCAACGCCCAAGATCAGGATCAACGTCGCCGCTACCATAACGGCTACTAACCGAACAATTCTCATCACCCAAAAAGGCCGCAAGAATCTTTTCCTTGCGGCCTTTCATTTTGGTTGGATGAAATCGCCCAGCGGCTTCTCATACGGGCATGCGTTTCCTGACCGTCCTCCTCGCCACCACCGCGCTTCTTTATGCGGAAAAACCCGCTTCCCTCTCCAGCCTCATCCCCGAGGTAACTGCTGTGGCGCCCGGCGAGCCTTTCAGCATCGTCCTCAAGCTGGAACATCCGGAAAAGTGGCACAGCTATTACCTGAATTCCGGCGGAGTCGAAAATCCTCCTTCCATCGAGTGGAAATTCCCAAACGGTGGCCACGCTGGAGCCATCCAATGGCCCATCCCCGAAGTCAAAGACGGCTTTAATAGCAAGAGCTTCGTTTACAAGGGATCTCCTATTTTCCTCATCGAGATCACCCCGCCCGCCTCACTCTCCCCAGGCGACACCTTCACCCTCAGCGCCAACGCGAAGTGGCAGATCTGCGAGATGTCATGCATCAATGAGAAGGCGAAGTTTTCCATCGATCTTCCGGTGGTCGCGAAGTCAGTGGCCGATGCCGGGCAAGCCGAGCTTTTCAAAACGGCGCGCCTCGGGATTCCTTCCGCCCACCCCTACCCCGCCGACATCACCGCAGGATCGATGAAAGACGCTCCGAACGAGATCCATCTCCAACTGCCGAAAATGGATGCGCCGCCCGTGGAATTCATCCCCAACCAACCCTACATCAAGGCTCTTTCCGAAGGCGGAAAGGTGTCCGAAACGGAAAGCGGCACCTTCTTGATCCTACAGCGCAAGCTCACCGATATGCTGGACGATCCCATTCCGCAAGGGAACACCGTCTCAGGCATGGTCGTCGGCACCAAGAGCTTCGCGATCCCCGAAACGAGAATCTCCGCACCACCTGCCGAGGCTGTGCCGTTTTCCAAACTCCTTCCCATCCTCGGCGGCATGTTCCTCGGCGGACTGATCCTCAATCTTATGCCCTGCGTTTTCCCGGTGATCGGATTGAAAATCATGGGCTTCGTCCAGCAGGCAGGGGAAAACCGCCGATCCATTGCGCTTCACGGGGTCACCTTCGCGCTCGGCGTGCTCGCCTCCTTCGCAGCACTCAGCGGTATCCTTTTCGCGATCCGCGCCGCCGCCCTGAAAAATGGCACCGAGCTGAAAGGCTGGGGCTACCAACTCCAGGATCCGTGGGTGGTTGTGGTGCTGCTTCTCCTCATGTTCATCCTCGGCCTGAACATGTTTGGGCTTTTCGAGATCGGTATCTCGGCCACCTCGGTTGGCAGCAAGTGGCAGAGCAAGACCGGCCACTCTGGGTCTTTTTTCTCCGGGGTGCTGGCCACAATCGTCGCGACTCCCTGCTCCGCGCCCTTCCTCGGCGTCGCGATCGGTGCGGCCATGGCGCTGCCCGCCTACCAGTTTTTCCCAGCCTTCGGCGCGATGGCTTTAGGGCTGGCCGCGCCCTATCTAACACTTTCGCTGATGCCCCATCTTGTGGAGAAACTCCCCCGCCCCGGCGCATGGATGGAGTCTTTCAAACAGGCGATGTCCTTCCTCCTCTTTGCGAGTGCAGCAGGCCTACTCTGGGTTTATTCCGGCCTGATCGGGCAGGAATATCTGCTGGCTCCTCTACTCGGTCTCTGTCTGATCGCTGCGGGCGCCTGGATCTACGGTCGATGGTATCTCCCCCATAAAACCCGTAGAGTACGCGCCACAGCCCTCATTATCACCGCCGCCTTCGCGATCTCCGGCACCGTCATGGCGCTACCAAAGGAAAAGGATGATCTCTGGCAACCCTGGTCTGAGGAAACGGTGGAGAACCTGCTTTCCGAAGGGGCCCCCGTTTACATCGATTTCACCGCGCAGTGGTGTTACACCTGCCAGATAAACAAAAAGTTCGCCTACACCGGTGAGGTGATCGCCCTCGCCAAGAAAAAAGGCATTGTTTTCCTGAAAGCCGACAAGACCGCCGCAAGCCCCGCCATCGAGGCGAAGCTCCAGGAACTCGGTCGCTCCGCGATCCCTGTAAACGTCCTCCTGATCCCGGACGAAGAACCCGTCATCACGCCGGAAATTCTTACATCCGGATATCTCAAAGAGCTTTTCGGCAAGGTGCCTTAACTCCGTCCTTCATCCAAATCAATGAACTCGAACATCGTCTCCACGGTGCCCGATTCCAGGCCGATTTCCTTCAGACGTTCCTTTACCCGCTGCGAGGCGGAGTCGCGCCAACCGCGCTTCATCATGAAGCCGTTCCAGACTTCGATCTCGTCAACGCTGGGCTTGCGCCCTTTTGAGAATGCCCATTCGAGCACCGCATCATCGCCGCCACCCTTCAGCGTCTCGTTTCTGAGGTCGGCGTAATCGATGTGGAGAAACGTGCAGCAGCGCGAATCGAAACTGCCAGCGTGACTGTCCCCGACCATGGTCGCCCAATCCTCGGGCAGATTGCCTTCCTCATGCAGGCGGATCTTGTCGAGCATGCGTCCGAAATAAACGATTCCCCCCACCGTTTCGGAGGGGCTTCGCAGACCTGGGATGATCGTCGGGTAAGGCTTTGTCATGGCGGAGGGAAGCACCTTCCTACCTTCGGCGCAAGCAAGTAACCGTATGGCGCGCCCGAGTGGATTCGAACCACTGACCGTCCGCTTAGAAGGCGGATGCTCTATCCAGCTGAGCTACGGGCGCAGTGCGCGTCTAAGAATCTGCGATTTAACAAGACCCCCGTAAAATGTCGAGGACGGGTTGGTGTTTATCTAAAGTTGTGAGCTGCTAAACCACCGTACTCATCATTTTTCGGAGTATCCGCAGATACTCCTTCCGCCCGATCTCGATCCCGCCGAAAGTCCTGAGGTGATCTGTCATCCACTGCGTATCTAGTAGTTCATAGCCGCGCTCCCGAAGCCTTTCAACCAACGCCACGAGGGCGATCTTTGATGCATCGGTTTTCCGGGAGAACATGCTTTCGCCAAAAAACGCTTTCCCGAGAGCGACCCCGTACAGCCCGCCCTGCAAGCCGTCCGCGTCCCAGCACTCCACCGAGTGGGCATAGCCGCTTTGGTGAAGGGTGCAGTAGCTTTCGATGATCACGCCGTCGATCCACGTCCCGTCACGTTCCGCACATCCAATCATCACTTCACGGAACGCGGTGTCGAAGCGGATCTCGAAAGGTTTTTTCCGCAGCGCTTTTTTCAGGCCGCGCGGGATATGAAAGCACTCATCCAACGGAATGATCCCGCGTTGCGTCGGCGAAAACCAAAGGATCTCTCCGTCCTCGGCCATCGGGAAAATGCCCTGCGCATAAGCACCCAACAGCACTTCGGGCGGTATGATGCCGTGTTCCATTTGTTTATGAGGGGTTCGGTTCGTATCCCAACCAATCCCCCTTATCTAACGCTAGGGCAGAGCTGAGATCGCCGATCCATTCCCACGCCCACGCGCTTTCCTTTTCCCCGGAATCCAAAGTCACCTCGACCTTCACCCGCCGGTATCCGCACGACTCGCCTTCTTCGGGAACGATCCCCTCGAACACATCCAGCGCCAGCAAATGCTCCTCGCTGACTCGGTAAAGCTCACCTTTCACCTCCCCTGCCCCGTCGCAAACCAGCGCCGGATACCAATCGATTTTGTAAATCCTGCCTGCGATCCGGCCCCCACCCACGAACTCCGCTCCCTCCATACGGAAATGGTTCGACCCGCCGCGCCTCAGTGTTCCGTAAATGAAAAGCTCAGTCATGAGATGGCAGGTTTTTAATGGCTTGGTCAAAGTCGGATTCGAGCGTTCGATCTTTCTCTTGGCGGAATGCTACGAATTCCTCTTCTGCATGTTCTTTGGCGAGATCGGCGGAGACTTTGCCTGCATTTTTCAGCACTTCGCGGTCGTTGAGGGTAAGAAATCCTTCCAGCTTGG
>CAMBQC010000085.1 GCA_945869855.1 Prosthecobacter debontii | reverse complement strand
TCCTCGCGATCTACCGCAAGCGCTTCCGCCACATCCTGGTGGACGAGTATCAGGACACGAACTCCGTCCAGAGCGAGCTGATCGACCTTCTCGCCGGTGCGGACAACAGCCTGATGGCGGTGGGCGACGATTCGCAGTCGATCTACTCGTGGCGCGGCGCGGAGGTGGATCACATCCTGAATTTCCAGAAGCGCTACACGGATTCCAAGGTCTTCACCATCGAGACGAACTACCGCAGCGTCCCGGAAATTCTCGATCTCTCGAACGCCGCGATCTCGGCGAACAAGATGCGCTTCGAGAAAAATCTTCGTTCATCCCGGGCGGAAGTGGGCGCGAAACCGGCACTGGTGGCGCTGGAGGATCCGGCCACGCAGGCGGGCTTCGTCGCGCAGCGAATGCTTGAACTGCGGGACGAGGGGATCGAGCTTTCGGAAATGGCCGTCCTTTACCGCGCGCATTTCCAGAGCCTGGAGATCCAGATGGAGCTGACCCGGCGCGGCATTCCGTTCTCCATCACCAGCGGGTTGAGGTTTTTTGAACAAGCACACATCAAGGATGTCGCCGCGTTCCTCCGCTTCGTGACCAACCGCAAGGACGAGGTGAGTTTCAAGCGCATGATCCAGATGCTGCCCGGCTGCGGCCCGGGGGCTTCCGAGAAACTCTGGCTGAAATGGCTGCGCGATCCCGTTTCCGGAAACCCCGAGCCGCCCGACAAGTGGTCGGACATCCTGCTCGGCTATCCCGTTCCGAAAACGGCCGCGAAGCACTGGCAGCAGTTCTGCTACACGCTCGACGAGCTGAGCCCCGGCGGCGTGTTCGCGTCGCCCTCCGAAATGATCTTCAGCGTGCTGGAGGGAGTGTACGACGATTACCTCAAGGAGAGCTTCGAGAACTACGAAGCCCGCCGAGCCGACATCGAGCAGCTCATCCAATACGGCGGCAACTTCGAGGACGTCCTAGAATTTCTCTCCCAGCTCTCCCTGATGAGCACCACCGACGGCGAACCGACCGGCGATAAGGCGGAGCTGGATGATGACAAGGTCACCCTCTCTTCGATCCACCAGGCGAAAGGCCTTGAGTGGAAGGCGGTGTTCCTGATTTGGCTGGTGGACGGCCAGTTCCCTAACGGACGCATCCTGGAGGCCGATGACGTGGCGGCCTTCGAGGAGGAAAGGCGGCTGTTCTACGTTGCCCTAACCCGCGCAAAGGACGAACTATACCTAACGTATCCGATGCTCAACCCCAAGAGCTACACCGGTGACATCCTCTGCCGCCCGTCACGTTTTCTCGACGATTTTCCAAAGGAAATGGTGGAGACGTGGAACGTGGGGAACGAGTGGTCGTCTGACGACGATCCGTTTTGAGGAAATTTCAAAGCTCAAATTTCAACTCTCAAGAAGAGGATTTCACCCACCTTGATATTCTACAAACCGATCCATCGCTCAACGGCTTAATCCCCATAAAACATGTTTACATAAACGTATTCTAGAGCATTTGCCAAAAGTCTGTTCGTAAAAATTCATAACAGCATCTTAGCTCTGAGAACTCCCTACCCTCCGTGGTTTAAATTTCTGCTCTCGAAAACGAAAGCACTTTTGGCAAACGGTATATGGCCTCTACTTCAACAAAACCCGCGGCCAACAATCCCTCATCCCCGATCGCATCATCCGACTTGCCAAACCCGAGCCTCCGTCCGGAAAACCACTACCCGCCCAAATCCTCCTCATTCCCGCCCCGCCCAAACAATCTGCCCGTGACATGCGGCCACTGTGGCGTGACCTGATTCTCAATGTTTGGGGTGGCGATCCACTCCAATGCCTTTGCTGCAAAATACCCATGAAACTCTTAGGTGCCGTGAAACGCCCCGAGTAAATCGAATTTTCCCCCGTCTCCATGGAAGGTCCTCAGGGACACTTCACAAAATCCAAATGCTTGGCAAAGAGGGCTTTCTCGTGGAGGGCTTGCATCATTTCCCCAGAGATGGGTGTGGGATCCGGATAATCGAAGATGCCGCCCTCGTAGTTGCGGAGGGTGACCTTGCCGGAACTACTATCCACGACGTAGTTCGGGTTGATCGGGATTTTGCCGCCACCGCCCGGACCGTCGATGACGAACTGAGGGATCGCGTAGCCGGTGGTGTGGCCGCGGAGCTGCTCGATGATGTCGACCCCCTCGGAGACGGGTGTGCGGAGGTGTGAGGATCCGGTGATGAGGTCGCACTGGTAGAGATAGTAGGGGCGCGTACGGCACATCAACAGCTTGTGGACGAGTGTTTTCTGTATCTCCGGAGAATCGTTCACGCCGCGCAGGAGCACGGACTGGTTGCCGAGGGGGATGCCCGCGTCGGCGAGGCGCGCGAGAGCGTCGCGGACTTCGGTGGTAAGTTCCTTCGGGTGGTTCGAGTGGATGGAGATGAAAAGCGGATGGTGCTTTTTCAGTATTTCGCAAAGCTCCGGCGTGATCCTTTGCGGCAGGAAGATCGGGATGCGAGAGCCGATGCGCAGAAACTGGATGTGTGGGATCGCGCGAAGGCGGGTGAGGATCTTGTCGAGCTTCGCATCGGAAAAGAGTAGCGGATCACCGCCGGAGAGGAGCACGTCCCTGACTTCCGTGTGTTTCTCCAGATATTGGAAAGCGGCCTCCCATTGGGTCTCAAGCTGTTGTTCGCCGACACCGGAGACGACCCGTGAACGGGTGCAGTAACGGCAGTAGGAGGCGCAGCGGTCGGTGACGAGGAAAAGGACGCGATCCGGATAACGATGCACGAGGCCGGGCACCGGCATGTGCGAATCCTCGCCGCAGGGATCGGCCATTTCCTCCGGCGCGGTCCAGCCCTCCTCAATACGCGGGATCACCTGGCGGCGGATCGGGCAGTCCGGATCGTCTTTGTCGATCAGGTTGAAAAAGTGCGGTGTAATCGACATCGCCAGCTTCGTCCCAGCCAGTAGCACGCCCGCGCGCTCCTCATCGGTGAGATGGATGCGCGCTTCAAGATCCGCGAGGGAATCGATGCGGTTGCGGAGCTGCCACTTGTGATCGTCCCAGTCCGCCTTGGCGACAGCCGGCCAATGGCCGGGGGCATGGGAACGGAAGGTGGTGTCGAGGTCGCTTGGGGAGATCATTCGAAATTTGTTAGGTGCAATCCGTCGGGCAGGATGCGGGAGGGGTCAAGAGGGGAATTGCGAGCGGGATAGTGGGGAATGGCGTTACAATTTTATTTGGAAAGCCTCCGCACCAGCTCGATGAGCCTTCCGCTCGATGCGGCGAGCGTGGGAGCGAAGGGCAGCTTGTCATCGGCTTCGTCGGCCAGGAGCATGGGGCGGGTGGCTACGCGGACGGCGGGCTGCCCCATTTCAAAGAGGACGGAAGCAAGGTCGCTATCCTCGCCGAGGCAGATGACCTCCGCTCCGAGGATTTTCCCGAGATCCGCGAACTCGACGGCGGGGAGCGCGGTGGTATCGCGGGAGGAGAGGATGAGGGTTTCCGCATCGCCCATGGCCTCGATGCAAAGGATGGCTTTCGGGGCGGTGCCGATCAGTCGCGAGGCGATGAGCGCGGTCTCGACCACCGGCGAGTCCGGATCATTGGCGTGGGGGAGGAAGAGGAAATGGATGGGACGGGCGGGCTTGTCACCAGCGAGAGCCTGGGCGGCGGCAAGGGTAGCGGCAAGGCCGGTAGCGTTGCGCTCCGCTCCACGCGATCCGGGCGGGGAGTCGTAGGAGGTGAGCAGCCACAGCGGAGCGGAGTCCGCTTTTTCCGAAGGGATAGCGATGTGTAAAATGGGGAAGGGGCCGGGGCCGTTGACAGCCTTGACCTCGTAGCCGGTGTTCGAGGGTCCGAGCACCCCGCGTATCATCGAGGAAGTAGCAGTGAGCTTGTCGGGCTTGCCGGCGTGGCGCTCGCCGATGACATTGACGATCTTCTTGAGGTCGTCGGCGAGACTTTCGGCGGAAACGCTCTGGGCAAAGCGCTGCGCCTCCTCAAGGGCCGCGGATTTTTCGTCACTGAAATATTTGAATAGCCCGAAACCGGCGGAGACGATGACCCAGACCGGCAGGATCACCAATAGCCAGGGCACGAGGCGGAATTTTTTCATTTCTTCGCTCATAAGCCCTCCGGCTCGTCGGGTTTGGCGGCAGCGGGAGGTTCCGAGAAATCCTCGATTTCCTTTCTGAGTTGATGGGAAATCCATGGCCGGATGAAGCCGTAGATCAGGTAGGAACTGAACAGAACCACTGGCATGATGAAACGAAAACGAATCGTTACGAAAATTAGCACCAGCGCCAGGAGGATGGTGCTGAGGGTGCCGCGCGTTTTCCAATCGACCGTCTTAAAGGACGGATAGCGGACGTCGCTGATCATCAGCCACGAGAGAAACAGCATGACGGCCGCGAGGACGTATTTCCATGGGCCGACCTCATGGTCGTTTTTGTAAAGATCGATGATTAGAAACGTGAGCGAGGCAATGAAACCCGCCGCCATCGGGATGGGGATGCCGCGGAAGTCGTTGCTCGCCCCGGGCTTTTTCGGCAGGGAGGCGAGGCAGTTGAAGCGCGCGAGTCGCATTGCGCCGCAGACGAGATAGATCAGCGCGATGGCCCAGCCGAGGTTTCCGAGCGGGAACAGCACGGCGCGGGAAAGCAGCATCGCGGGAGCCATGCCGAAGGAGATGATGTCAGCGAGCGAATCGAATTCCTGGCCGAAGGGGGAGTCCTGCCCGCCGAGGCGCGCGAGCCGTCCGTCGAGCAGGTCGAAGAGGCAGGAGCCGAAGATGAGGAGGATGGCGTATTGGTAATACTCGCGGGAGATTTCGTAGTATTGCTTCGCCGCGAGCACGCCGTCGCCGGAAACCTTCTGCACCTCGATCTGGCCTTTGAAAATCATCAGCACGGCGAAGAAGCCGCAGGCGAGGTTGCATGCGGTCATCAGGTTCGGCAGGAAGAAGATCTTCGGTTCGTCCGGATCTCGTGGGTGGGGCATGGGGAAACCATGCACCCCTTTCATCCCGCGCTCAACCCAGAAGAGATGGGCTGAAAACCCGCCCAAAGCTTGTTAGACAAGCGGCCTTCCGGATGTTAGATCTCCCGTTGGATTCAAGGGATGGCAAACGATTTCAAAGACTACTACCAGATCCTCGGGATCGCCAAGGACGCCACGCAGGCCGATGTGAAGAAGGCGTTCCGCAAGCTCGCGCGCGTCCACCATCCGGACGTGGCGAAAGACAAGGCGACGGCCGAGGCGAAATTCAAGGAGATCAACGAGGCCTACGAGGTGCTCGGTGACCCGGAGAAGCGCAAGAAATACGACACGCTGGGCGCGAACTGGGATCAGCTGGGCGGCGGTTACCAAGGCGGCCCGAAGCCGGGCGGCGAGGAGTTCGGGTTCGACGGCACGGGCTTCAGCGATTTCTTCGAGCGCTACTTTTCCGGCGGCGGCGCAAGGCGTGCTGCGGGTTTCGGCGGCGGCTTTACCGGACGCGGCGGGACGATGCACGGCCAGGACATCGAGGGCGATCTGATGGTCACGTTGGAGGAGGCTTTCACCGGCTCCATGCGGACCATCGCGCTCCGGAAATCCGATCCGCGCACCGGCCAGGTCATTACCGACGAGGTGCAGGTGCGCATCCCGGCGGGCATCGGCGAGGGGCAGCGGCTGCGCGTCCCCGGCCACGGCGGAGAGGGTTCCGGCGGAGCACCGGATGGCGATCTCTATCTACGCGTCCGCTTCGCCGCGCATCCCGATTTCCGAGTTCGCGGGCACGACATCCATTGCGACCTTTCCCTCGCCCCGTGGGAGGCCGTGCTCGGCGCGACGATTCCGTTGAAAGTGCCCGGAGGGAAATCCGTACAGATCAGGATACCGTCCGGCACCTCGCCCGGCGACCAGCTCCGCATGAAAGGCTACGGCCTACCGAAGAAAAACGCCCCGGGCGATCTTTATGTCGAGGTCGCCGTCGCCACCCCGCCCGCCCCCGACGGAGAGGAACGAGGCCTCTGGGAAAGGCTCCGCGACGTTTCGAAATTCAAACCGAGGGACTAACAGAGATGAACATGATCAGCCCGGATCCGCACCACCTCCACCCGCTCGACATCGTCGTCCGCATGACCGGTTCCTCGCGGCGTAAAATCATTTTCTACTGCCGCAAGGGCATCGTCGCCCCCGCCGAAAGCCCCAGCGGCTGGCACTTCGACGAGGAAAGCGTCATGCGGCTGCGCCACATCGAGACTCTCCGCCAGCGCCACCGCATGAACTGGGCTGCGATCCGGACGATCATCGCGCTTCTCGATGAGGTGGAAACGCTGCGCGAGGAGCTGCGTTTCCGGAGGTGATTGTTCGTGAATCCTTTAAAAGAAGGTGATCGCTCGAACTACGGCTCCACGGTCTGTGCCGGATGGAAGATGGATCAACAACCGCTCACAAAATCCGCCCAGGATTGCGTTCTTTTATCTCGAGAAATGTCGTACTTTTCCGTGATCTTGAAAGGGATGATCGTGCCGTCGTCTTTGGTGAATTTACCCTCTATCAGTAGCGTGAAGGGTTCGTCACGGTTGATGGTGCCGGGAAACTCCGCCTGGATGATACGCGACTTTGTTACGACTATGGCTCCGCCGGCCACGCTGTTATGGGATTCATAAATCCTGTGTCGGAAGTACATGGGAAGCTTGAGCGCAGCGGCACCGGGATCGGTGGTGCCATCGGCATACGTTACTGTCACCTTGGTGAACTCGGCGGATGCGAAGGTGAATGTGTCATCCATGTAGTGGGCACGGATGGCGTATGGCTTGTTGCTCTTCACGGAGCCGCCCATCATACCTCCAGTCACGTTGGTATTGATTTCAATTTTGGGAACAGGTGTTGTGGCAGCGGGCATGGTGCCAACAGCATCGAATGTCACCATGTCGTATTTGGCATTGCACGAGGGCAACAAGAGGGCGGTGGCGAGCAGGATGGATAAGGTGGAGTGTGTTTTTGTTTTCATCGTGTGGCGTATTTCTGCGTCGTTGCGTTCCATAACCGTATCACTTCCGGTTCGCCTATTTCTTTCTCATAAAGATATGGTAGCCGCAGTGGAAGTCCGGGGGCACGGGGGTGGCTTCGGCTTCGCCTTCCTTGGGGATGGCGGGGGCGAAGTTGCCGCACTCGATGATGAGGAAGTCATGGCCGTCGTAGCTTCGGATTTCCATCTGGTAGGCTTCGCCTTTGGTGACGCTGAAAATGATGTTGTCCGACCAGAAGGCATTACCGGGCCTGCTCTTATGGCCATAGTAGCTCCGCGATAGGGCGTTGCCATCCGCACGGAGCTCGAGCGTGTCTTTCGAGCTTTTGACGTCTACAACCCCCTTGGATTTTTTGAGCCACTCCTGGATGCGGGCGTCGATTTCATCGGGCTTATTTGCCGGGGGCCAGACCGCCCATAGCCATGTGCCGACGTATTTCGGGTCGTTTTTGAATGTGCCGCTGAAACGGTACATATCGGACTCCTTGCCGCTGACGTAGGATTTTAGTGTGGTTTTGGGGAGTAGTTTCATGACTTGCCTGCCTTCTTCGGAGAAGCCGAGAGAGATGCTTAGAGCCGTGCGTTTGGCGGAGGCACCATCCGGAATGACATAGATGCCGGTGTCCTTACTTACGAGAGCAGGCGGTTGTGAGGCAGAGACCGCTTGGAGCTGTTTGAGTCCGTAGGCTTGGATTTCTGGGCTGGCTGTCTCCATGGCCATGCTGATTTTGGAGGAGGTGGACATGGAGACCGGGTAGGAAGTGGCGGTTGAAATGGCCTTCATCATCGGAGGGAAGGCGATCTTATAACTTTCCGGATCGGTGAGGAAGGGTGTGCTGGCGTGGATGGCCGACACTTGGCCTTGGTCCGTGCCTTTTTCGATCATCTCCACAAGCACATCCCTGAAAGTGCGCAGGCGCGGGAGATCGGCATGTTGCAACAGCCCGACGGCCCATCCCCGGTTGAATGCCGATTCCCCGAGGTTGCGGATGATTGTATCCACTT
>CAMBQC010000084.1 GCA_945869855.1 Prosthecobacter debontii | reverse complement strand
GTAACCGGTTGGATCCGGACAATGATGTGTGTTTATCTCTATTAACTTGATACCTTCCATCGAAAAGCCTTTTCCACGACCTCGGCGATGATGATGAGGCCTTCGCGGACGGTGGTTTCGTCCATGGCGAAGGAGACGCGAATGCACTCGCGAGAGTGGGGCCAGTCGTGAGTCTCGCAGCCGAAGAAGAAGTGGTGGCCGGGGATGACGAGGACTTGGCGGAGCTTGAGGCGCTCGTAGAGCTCGGCGGAGGGGATGGGGAGGCCGGGGAACCAGAGCCAGAGGAAGAGCGCGCCCTCGCTGCGGTGCATCATCCAGGGAAACTTTTCGCCGAACGCCTCTTTCGCGACGGCCTGGGCGAAGCGGGATTTTTCCTCGTAGAACGGGCGGATCACCTCGCGGCTGAGGGATAGGATCTCGCCGCTGCGGATGAGGGGGAGGGCGATCTGCTGGCCACCGCTAGGGTTGGCGAGGCCGGTGATGGCGGTCATGGAAGAGAGCGCGCGGATGATTTCCGGCGGGCCGATGACGATGCCAGTGCGGGTGCCGGGCAGGCCGAGCTTGGAGAGGCTGAGGGTGAGGATGATGTGCCTGTCCCAGAGCGGCTTCGCGTCGGTGAAAATGATGCCGGGGAAGGGGGCGCCGTAGGCGTTATCGATGATGAGGGGGATGCCGTGTTCCCGCGCGAGGGCGGCGAGGCGGGCCATTTCCCCGTCGCTGAGGACATTGCCGGTGGGGTTGGTGGGGCGGGAAACGCAGATCGCGGCGATGTCCGGGCCGATGGGGAGTTGGTCGAAATCGATGTGGTACTTAAACTCGTGCGGGCCGGTGGTCTCGATCTCCGGGCGCATGGCGAGGAACATGCCGGGATCCAGCCCTTGCGCGGCGTAGCCGATGTATTCCGGGACGAGGGGGAAAAGGATCTTGCGGTGCGAGCCATCCGGCATTTCCCCGGCGAGGAGGTTGAAGAGATGGAAGAACGCCGTCTGCCCGCCGCAGGTGAGGCCGACGTTTTCGGGCGAAATGTCCCAGCCGAAGGTGTCCCGCATGAGATCCGCGATGGCGGCGACGAAGGCCGGGTTTCCCTGCGGCGGATCGTAGGTGCTGAGGAAACGGTTCGCGGCGGCGGGGTCGGAGTTGATCTCAGCGAGACGCTCGCGCCAGATGGCGTTGACGGCGGGGATCTGTGCGGGCTGGCCGCCGCCGAGCATTTTCAGATCTGGCCCCGCGTTGGCGAGGGCGTGGCCGAGATCGTCCATCAACTCTCCGATGCCGCTGCCGCCCGCGAGGCCCGAGCCAAGTTTGGAAAAGGTGAGATTCATCGCGCCCAATGATGGCGGGATGGGGGAGGAATGGAATTCTGAATTCGCCGGGCTATCTCGTTCGAAAAGAGAACCACGGATCCGACTTCGCCGAGGCTACGACGGACAGGTCCACGCGGATGCACACGGATGGTAATTGGTAATGAAACGGATCAGACACAGTTATCTCACTCTCATCCGTGTGCATCTGTGTTCATCCGTGGTTGCTTCTTCGGAATCTGTCGTTTGCGCTGCGCTTGCAAAGCGAGGACTCAAGCGGCAGCTTAGTGGGGAGATGAGTTTTGATTTCGACACCGTGACACCGAGGAAAGCGACGGGATGCATCAAATATGACCGCAAGCCGGAGCTGGATCCGTTCTGGGTGGCGGACATGGATTTCGTTTCCGCGCCTTGCATCCTCGATGCGCTGCACAAGCGGATCGATCACGGCATTTTCGGCTACGCGCAGGCGCATGCCGGGGTGGGGGAGGCCATTGCGGGGTATCTGGAAACGCGGCGCGGCGTGGCTCTGAACGCGGATCACCTCATCCATCTCGGCGGGCTGGTGCCGGCGCTTTCGCTGGCGGCGCGGGCGTTCTGCAAACCGGGCGAGGAGGTGATGACCTGCACGCCGGTGTATTATCCTTTCCTCGGTGTCCACAAGGACGCGGGCGCGGAGCTGCTGACGGTGGATCATGTGTTCGCGGACGGGCGGTGGGAGTTCGATTGGGCGAAAATGGAGGAGGCCGTTTCTGACAAAACGAAGGTCTTCCTGCTCTGCAATCCGCAGAACCCGCTGGGCTGCGTGTTTGGTGCGGAGGAGGTCGTGAAGCTCGCGGAGTTCTGCGAGGCGCACGATCTCGTGCTCGTTTCCGACGAGATTCACTGCGACCTGATCCTCGACGAGGAACGCACGCCGCATTTCTCCGCGCTGAATCTTCCCGCGCATCTTGCGAGGCGGACGATCACCCTGCTCTCGCCGAGCAAGACCTGGAACATCGCCGGGCTGGGCTATGCGTTTGCCATCATCCCGGACGATACGCTACGCCGAAAATTTTCCGCGGCCCGTGGCCACACGCTCGCGGAGATCAGCGCGCTTTCCTACCACGCCGCCGAGGCTGCCTACCGCGACGGTGAACCGTGGCGCAATGAACTCATTTCCTACCTGAAAGCAAACTGTGACGAACTCGTGCACTTCCTGACGCAGGAGTGCGAAGGCCTCACCATCCACCCGCCGGAAGCGACCTATCTCGCATGGATCGACGCCCGTGCGCTCGGCGTGCCGAACCCGGCGGAGTTCTTCGAGAAAGAGGCCGGACTGTTCCTTTCCGACGGCACGTCCTTCGGCTGGCCTGGCTTCGTGCGTTTCAATTTCGCCTGCCCGCGTTCACGGATGCTGGAGGGTCTGGGGAAAATGAAGGCGGCCCTGGGAGCGCGGGTTTGAAACCCGCTGTCTGATCCAAGCGGCTTGCAAAGCCGCGCTCCCAGTTCAAAAACTGTTCGCGAAGACGCTAAGCAATGGTTTCTAAGATTAGATTCATCAAAAAACATAAATTCCCATTGTATTTGCTTCGCGTCTTAGCGCCTTCGCGGTTCAATCACTTTTTTCTGACAAAGTTTTGTGACTGTGCTTCCCATGTGCAGGAAGCCTGGCGACCGATGCACGAGAAAAACGGCTTGATAGCACACGGAATTATGTGCTAGATGGAGAGCATGAAATTCATCCTCAGGGAAGATACGGTCAGCCTCACGGACTTCGCGAGAAACACGAAGAAACACACCGAAGAGCTAGCGGAATGCGGTAGGCCGAGGATACTCACCCAGAACGGCAAGGCGGCGGCGGTGGTTCTTTCGCCCGAGGCTTTCGAGAAAATGGCGCACGACGCGGAGGAGTATGAACTGGATCTGCGGCTGCGCGATGCGATCCGCGACGTGCTCGACGGAAAGCGGGGTATTCCCGCCGAGGAGGCGTTCGAGCGCCTTAGGAAGCGGACAGCATTACGCCGGAAATCCAGAGGATGAAGTTTTGTTATACCCTCGCTCCCGAAGCGCTCGATTCTGTCGAGCGGCAGATGGTCTGGCTGGAAGAAACAGCCGGGGATCAGCTCGCTGATTTCTGGATGGAGGCTTTGAAAGCATCTTTGGCTCAACTCACCTCCCATCCCGAGCGGAACGGATTCGCACCGGAGAATGGCAAGATCTTTCGCGGCGTGAAGATCCGGCAGAAACGCTTTCGGCCATGGAAGGGAAAGCCGGGATGGAGGGTTCTTTATCTGGTCGATGAGATTGAGGCGATCGTGACCATCCTCCAGATCCGCCATGAGAGGCAACCTTGGGCTGAGGGGTAGGTTGTCGCTCAAAGGCTTTTCGCGAAGGCGGCTTTGGGAGCGCGGGTTTGAAACCCGCTGTCTGACCCAAGCGGCTTGAAAAGCCGCGCTCCCTAATCAAAGGCTGTTCGCGAAGGCCGTGGCGGGCATGGCTTTCGAGCCTTCCGGCTGCACTTGGGAGAGGGCGAGCGCGCCATCGCCGCAGCCGATGAGGAGCTGACCTTCGTGACCGGCGAGTGCGCCGGTGGCGAGGGGATGATGGGCGATTTCCACGGGCGGGAAGATCTTGAGGCGCTTCGTTTTCCCCTTCACGGAAACCTCGGTGAAGGTACCGGGCCAAGGGTGGTAGGCGCGGATGAGGCGCTCGAGGTCGGCGGCGGATTTCGTGAAATCGAGGCGTCCGTCTTCACGGAGAAGTTTCGGGGCGTAGGTGACATCGGCGTCGTTTTGCGGGCTTCCGGCCTTGGGGTTCATGGCGAGGATATCCAGCGCCTCGGCAAGTGCGGCGGGGCCGAGATCGGCGAGGCGGTCGTGGAGTTCGCCGGCGGTCTCGGTTTTCCCGATGGGGATGCGCTGCGCGGAAATGATGTCACCGGCATCGAGCTCGCGGATGACGCGCATGACGGTGATGCCCGTTTCGGCGTCGCCGTTCGCGAGGGCGGCCTGGATGCAGGAAGCGCCGCGGTATTTCGGGAGTAGGGAGGCGTGGAGGTTGATGATCGCTTTCTTCGCGGCCTTGCGGACATCCTTTCCAATGATCTGCCCGTAGGCCATCACGACGATGATTTCGGGGCGGAGATCCGTCAGGGCGTCGGCGATCTCGATGATGCGCTCCGGCTGCCACACGGGGATGCCGTGTTCGAGCGCGAGGGTTTTGATTTCCGGGGGAAGGAATTCGCTGTGGCTGCGGCCGACGGGCTTGTCCGGCTGGGTGATGAGCAGGCAAGGCCGTGGGCCGTGCGCGAGGAGATGGCGGAAGGTGGGGAGTGCGATGTCTCCGGTGGCGATGAAGGCGAGTTTCATGGAAAGGAAGTGATCAGGTATCAGTGATCGGTGAGCAGTGGAAGACTTTGGTTGCCTGGCAGCCAAAGGCAACCCCTCCTTGGGATGCTATCCTCACGGAATACCTCATCCCTCCAACAACGCCTCGGCCATCGCGCGGGCTTGCTGGCCTCCGCCGCCTAACATGCGGACGAGTTCGCTGACGCGTTTCTCGCCGACGACGGGGTAGAGCTTCGAGCGGGTGCGGCCGGAGACGACTTCCTTTTCCACCACGAAATGGGCGGCAGCGGTGGCGGCGACCTGCGGGAAATGGGTGATGGCGATGACTTGGTGGAGCTCGCCGAGGAGGGCCATTTTTTTCCCGACAGCGCGGGCGATCTCGCCGCCGACGTTGGCGTCGATCTCATCGAAGACCATGAGCGGAGTGGAGTCCTGGCCGGCGAGGGAGGATTTCACGGCGAGCATGACGCGCGAGATTTCTCCGGATGAACCAATCTGGCGCAGCGGCAGGAGGGGCTCGCCGGGGTTGGGGCCGAAGAGGAAATCGCAGGATTCGAAGCCGTGGAGAGTGGGTTCCTTGGTGGTGGCGAGGGCGATCTCGAAGGCGGATTGTTTGAAGCCGAGTTCCTTGAGCTGGGAGGCGATGTCCTTGGCGAGCTTCGGCGCGGATTTTTTGCGCGAGGCGGTGAGCTTCGCGCCGAGCGCGTCGAGTTCCTTGCGGGACTCGGAAAGGGCGGCGGTGAGGGCGGCGATTTTTTCCGAGCGGTTGTCGATGTTGTCGAGGCGGGCGGCGAGGGTTTCCTGGCGGGAAAGGATGTCGTCGAGCGTCGGGCCGTATTTGCGCTTGAGGGTTTCGACGACGTTTACGCGCTCCTCGATGGCGGCGGCTTCGGAGGGATCGATCTCAAGCTCGTCGGCGTAATCCGTGAGGCTGGCCTCCAGATCTTGAAGCTCGATGGAGGCGGTTTCCAGCGAGGCGAGTTTTTCGGAAACGGAGGGATCGAGCTTTTCGAGTTCGCGGGCGAGGCGCTGGAGATCGGAGATGCGGGTGAGGAGTCCGTCCTCGGAAGAAAGCGCGGCGACGGCCTGGGCGGCGATCTCGACGAGTCGGGTGGAGTTCGAGGAGCGGTGGTAGCGCTCCTGAAGTTCATCGCCGTCGGCGGGGGTGAGCTTGGCGGAGGAAATCTCGTCGAGCTGGTAGCGGAGAAGTTCCAGCTCCTGTTCGGAGGCGTTCTCGGCGTTGCGGATTTCCTCCAGCTCCTGGGATTTTTCCCGCCATGTGCGGAAGGCGCTGCGGTATCCGCAGAGCTGGGGTTCGTGGCCGGAGTAGGCATCGAGCATCGCGAGCTGGCGTTCCTGGGAAAGGAGCGATTGGTGGTCGTGCGGGCCGTGGAGATCAACGAGGCGCTCGCCGATTTTTTTCAGAAGGGCAAGAGTGACCGGTGAGTCGTTGACGAACTGGCGGTTCGCGGTGGTGCCAATGGAGCGGCGGATGATGATCTGGGTGTCATCGCAGGGAGGGAGACCGCCTTCCTCGAGGATCGCGTTGATCTCGGCGACATCTTTCAGTTCGAACACCGCCTCGATGGTGCAGGTGTCCTCGCCGGTGCGGATCAGGCCTTTATCGGCGCGGTCGCCGAGGATCATTTTCAGCGCGCCGACGATGACGGATTTCCCCGCTCCCGTTTCTCCGGTGACGGAGATGAGTCCGGCGCCGAGTTCCCATGCGAGTTCGTCAACGAGGGCGAGATTGCGGATCTTCAGGAGGGTGAGCATGAGGGGTCTTCGCGCCGGATTATGCAGGGGCGTGGCGTGAGATCAACGCAAAGCGCGGGTCGTTTTTCGCGACTATCGTTTCGGCGCGGCCGGCTTCTTCCCGACGGCGAAGCGGTAGCGGGCGATGGCATCCACCATGCCTTGCGCCAAGGCGGACTGATAGGACTCGTTCGCGATCAGCCGCGCCTCGTAGGGATGGCTCATGAAGCCACCTTCGAAAAGGACGGCAGGATGCTTGACCCCGGAAAGTACACTGAAACGGGCGCGCTTGATGCCACGGTCGAGGGTGTTATCGCCCAGCCTGCGGAGCACCGAGCCGTGCAGCGCGGTGGCGAGAGCGATATTGGCGGAGTCATGTTCGTTGCCGGTGCGCGCCACGGCATCGCTGGCCTTGAGGTTCGCCCCGTAGTGGGAAACGCCGGGAGGAGAGAGGGTGAAGGTCTCAATGCCGCGGGCGTGCCGTCCGCCCGAATTGAAATGAAGGCTCACAAAAATCGCATTTTCCTTCACTGTGTTGGCGATGTCCACGCGCTCCTGCAGCGAGTAGAAGCGGTCGCTATCGCGGATCAGTTTCACCTTGTAGCCCTTCGCCTCCAGGAGTCCCTTGAGGCGAGTGGCGAGCCGGAGGTTGTACGCGGCTTCGGTGCCGATCGGGTTGGTGGCGCCGGGGTCTTTGCCGCCGTGGCCGGCATCGAGGATCACTGTGCGGAAATCCCCGGCGTTGTTGATGAAGTTGGGGCGGAGGACGGGATCGATGAGTTTCGCGAGATCCATGCGCGAAACATAAATCCCGTTTCCCGAAGCCTCAACAGCGTGGGAGAACACGAATTTCACGTTGTTCATCAGGCATTCGTTGCCGCCCACTTTCAGCTTCATCTCCACCTTGGGGTTCTCCAGCACCACCGAGTCGCCGGCGCGTGTGAGCTTGGTGAACTTGTAGAAGCGCTTGATGCCCTCCACCGAGACGTAATCGCGTCCACCAATCTTGATGAGATCCCAGCCCGCATTTTTTTCGGCCTGCGCCGATACCATGGACCACGGTGCGATCAGGGTAAGGATGAAAACGAGCGCGAGGAGAACGGTCGCGAAGGGGTTGGATTTTTTCGTCGAGGGCATACTTGTCACTCGCTAAGGTGCGAACGCTAAGCGCTTGCTCAGGGCATTACAATACGATTTTCCCTGGCCCGTGGCGTTGATTGCCGGGAAAAAATACTCCTACGAAAAAATCGAAGATTCGCTTGCATTGATCCGTCGCGCAACTTATTCCCTGCGTCCCACCAAACGGAAACAAATGCTCGGATGGCGGAATTGGTAGACGCGCTAGACTAAGGATCTAGTAGGGAAACCTGTGGAGGTTCGAGTCCTCTTTCGAGCACTTCCCCTTAATAATCAAGGGGTTACGGCAGCACCAACTGCCGAGGTTGACGGTGGTTCCAGTCTCATGAACGAGGCTGGCGACAAAATGGCGACAAATCGGGGGGCAACCCTCCCCAAGGGGCGGAGAAAAAAAGCCTGCCCCTTCCTCAAGGTCAAAGCGGGCTCTGCCGTGGTGCCGATTTACCGCACGGCATGCAAGGGACGGCTCCGCTACACCCTGAGTTTCTGGAGTGGTCTCCTTACCTTTGCCAGTAAATTCTTTGATTTGTTGTTGAGGGGGCTGGTCGTTTAGGGGTTGTTTGTTTGGGAGAGGGGCGGGCGTGGTCAAGCTGACGTCAGCTTGCGGGGGTGTGGGGCGCGGAGCCCCATGTCGCT
>CAMBQC010000083.1 GCA_945869855.1 Prosthecobacter debontii | reverse complement strand
AGCGAGGAGGACGCCCGCTGGTTCATCGGGATCTGTGCGCTCTTCATCCTGCTGATCGCCGTCGGGCGCAGCCAAACCGAGGGGGTGGCTTTCCTCCAAAGCCTGCGCGATGCGGCGTTCATCGTGGTCACGATCGCATCGACCACCGGTTTCGGCACGGCGGATTATGATCAGTGGCCGTCGTGGTCGAAGGTGCTCATCGCCTGCCTGATGCTGATCGGTGGCTGCGCGGGTTCGACCTCGGGTGGTTTTAAGGTGGGCAGGCTCATCGTATTCGCGAAATCGGCGAGGAACGAGATCATCCGCACGTTCCGGCCGAACCAGGTGTTCCGTGTTGTGGTGAATGGCAATCCGCTAGACGACTCCGCGCGCGCACGCACCATGTTTTTCATCGCGCTTTACCTGTTGATCTGCGTCGCCTCCACGGCGGTGGTGGGCTTCCTTGAGGCGGGCACGGAGATCAGCATGGAAAGCTGTGCCGGTTGCGTGCTGGCGACCATTTCTAACATCGGTCCGGGCTTCGACGCCGTCGGACCTACTAAGAATTTCTCCGAACTCCGCGAACCGACCAAGGCGTTCCTCGGCTGGCTGATGATACTGGGGCGCCTCGAGCTTTTCGCGCTGCTGGTGCTGTTCGTGCCGCAGCTTTGGAGGAAATACTAGTATGCCTCGCACATCCTGCGGCGGGACAGGGATTCATGAACTATGAACTTATCGGCCGCGTAGACGAGACTGGTACAAAGCTCCCGTAAATCATACGCGCCATTTCCCGTGCGGACGGTCTATCCCCGACAGCGAAAAAATTCTGGGAAAATAAGGCTTTTCAGGCATTGTGTTATTAACTATAACTAAATTAATGCCCCGCTATGAAATTCTTTTTGCGCCACGCGGTTTCCAACGTTTTAAGGATTCCATGGGCGTGGATCGCGATGATATCATTGACACATGCGGGCTGTCTTGAGCCGGATAGCGATGATGAGGCATTTGAGCGGAGTTTGGCGGTCGCCAAGCTGCAGGTGGAGGAGAGAGTTTCCTATGAGGGGGAGGATGGTTTGGTGCGGACCAAATACGGGCTCAAATTGCTGAAAACATACAAAGGGCGGATTGAGAGTCGGATCGAGGTAATCACGATGGGTGGGAGTGTCGGCAGGGTTACCCACCACGGTTCGGAATTCCTGGATCTGGAGGTAGGGAAATCCTACGCGATGATGTTGGATCAAGATGCCGAAGGGCGCTGGAAGGCGTCGGGATTGCGGGCGATGCGCGCCCATGAGGGCTGCGGGAAGATGTGCCAGTTTTTCAAAAATGGAGCACAAGGCAAGCGACCCTCTCCGGTGGCGGTGCAGGAGGGCGATGGCGGGATTTTGGTGGATCAGTCAAATAATGGCGTGCCCGGTTCCAAGGTGACGGTTTCAGGATATACCGAAACGGGTGGCCGCCCCACCCGGTTTACGACCGGCGATGGCGGCCAGCCTATCGGTTATCTGGTGGATGTGGATCCGACCAAGCTGCCGACCGGGATGGATCAGGCGGGGGCTTTGGCCGCTGTTGCGGAAGCGCTGAATTCCTGGGCCGCGGCGTCGTCGCTGAAATTCCGCTTCGACGGCGTGCAGTCTTTCGGGCAAGGCGCGAACCTGATTAACGTCAACGATGGCAGACTGCGCATCCAGCTACACGACAATTTCGCCAGCGTGAACACGAGCGGGGTTCTGGGGATCGGCGGCGGCGGGTTCCTCCTGCCAGCCACCGCATTCAGTGGAGGGATCATCGGTTCGACCGGCTTCGAGGAGAGGTTGTATGGCTTCGTGGTGATGGAAAGCGTGACGAACGCCGCCTTGCTCCAGAGTGCCGCCAAGTTCAAGCGGGTGCTGACGCATGAGGTCGGGCACGCGCTTGGGTTGGCGCATTCGAGCGAGGATCCGAATGAACCCGAGCCACTCCTGAAAAACGCCATCATGTTTTTCCAGTCGAACACGGACGCGTTGGCGCTCGGTGCGTATGATATCGACCGGATTCAGTTCGGTTATCCCGTTTCCAACACGCCGCCATTCGGGACAAACCGGGCGGTATCCATCGTGACGACCGATCCGTTTTACGGAACCTTTCCGCCGGGTGTGTTGGGTTTGAATCGCTTCCAGCTCAGGGCTTACGACCGGCAAGGGGATCCGCTGGCACCCGTGTTGGTGAGCAGCACGTCCGTTGCGGGAACGTTTTCGCTCAACGGCATGGAGCTGGTCTACACGCCGGCGGACTTTTTCAACACATCGAGATTATCGGACGCCCAGATCGCGGAAGGCTTTTTTTACGATCATGCTCTCATACAATTCAGTGACGGGACGCACACCAGCCGGGCGACCCGCTTCACGGTGGTGGGGCTATTCGCCGACGAAACGCCCTCCGACGGTTTGCCGGACGATTGGATGATCGCCCATTTCGGCAGCAATGCCACGGGCGCGCTGGCCAGCGGGCGGCACCCGAATGACGATCCCGACAAGGACGGCCTGTCAAACCGCTTGGAGTTCCAGCTCAATACGAATCCCAACAATGCAGCGAGCGGGCCGGTTGCGCCCGTTTACAATGCCGCGACAAGGCGTTTCACTTTCACGCCGGTTCGGTTTGCCCCGTATTGGGTGGAGTCGTCGGCGACCCTGGAAGCGAATTCATGGGTGCCACGGCGGCTGGCGACGACCTTTCAGTCCGGCGAAAACATCTCGGCGGACTTCGCGGGGGAGGCTTTGCCACAAAAAGAGTTTTACCGCGTAGGGACGGGCTTCTGAGCTCATTGGAAGGGACTTGTGAGGATGCGCGCGTTTGCGCATTTGCCAGGAAGTCTTGCCAGCCGCACGTTTCCAGCTAGGTGTGGCGCGTGGTGAAACGGGTCGAGGCCAAGGGTGTGTTCGCGCGGCTTTGGGCGCTTTCGTTCTTCCATGGCATGGCGCCGGGCTTCTGGGTGCCCTCGCTCACCAACGTCCTCAAGGCCGAGGGGCTGGAGGGCTGGGTCGGCGCGGTGTTTGCCGTCGTGCCGATCTGCTCGCTGTTTTCCCCGCTGATCGGCGGTGCGCTGGCAGATGAGCGCATCGCCGCGCAGAAACTCATGGGCTGGAGCTCCCTGCTCGGCGCGATCGCCATTTTCCTCGCCTTCGGGGCGCTCGATATCGGGCTGCATCCGTGGTGGTTCATCGCCGGGATCGCGCTTTACGCAACCGTCTCCGGTCCCACGTGGGGGCTACTCGCCACGCTCAGCCTTGCGAACCTCAACGACGGTGAGAAGCGCTACCCGCTGGTGAGGCTGGGTGCGACGCTGGGGTGGATGGTCGCCGGTTTCCTGACGAGCCATGCGCTCGACGCGGACAGCAGCCTCGTCGTCGGCTACGCGGCCGCCGGAGCGCGGATCTTCGCGGGGATCATTTCCTTCGGCGT
Organism: Prosthecobacter debontii; assembly: GCA_945869855.1. Taxonomy (GTDB): domain Bacteria; phylum Verrucomicrobiota; class Verrucomicrobiia; order Verrucomicrobiales; family Akkermansiaceae; genus Luteolibacter. Next base: position 4,766 of record CAMBQC010000083.1, on the reverse strand, counting down.
GCCGGACACGCCTCCGCTCGGGCAGGGAAAATCCTGGCGCAGCGCGATGGGTTTCGGCGCGTTCTCGCTGTTCCGCCACCGCGACCACGCCGTGCTCTTCGCCGTCACCGGGCTGTTCTCCGTGCCGCTTGTCGCGTTCTACATGTATTCGGCAGAAATGTTCGGAATGCTCGGCGACAAGACCCCGACCGCGACCATGACCATCGGCCAATGGAGCGAGATCGCCGCCATGCCACTGCTCGGCCTGCTGATGGCGCGCTTCCGTCTCAAGACCTTGCTGATGTGGGGGCTCGGCCTTTCCGTGCTCCGCTATGGCCTCAGCGGATACGCGGGACTCACCGGCATCGTCGCGTGGCACGTTGCCGGCGTCGCACTGCACGGCGTCTGTTACACGATCTATTTCGTGACCGCCCAGGTGTATCTCGACCGCCGCGTCGATCCCTCCATGCGCGGGCAGGCACAGGGATTGCTCGGTCTGATGACATCCGGCATCGGCCCCTTGGTCGGCGCGCTGTTCTGCGCGTGGCTGCGCACCGTTTGCGTGGATGAAACCGGCGCGGGCTGGCAGAATTTCTGGTGGACGCTTGCCGCCATCATCGCCGTGTGCTGGATCTCCTTCGGCCTGTTCTACCGCGGGAAAGCGGCGGGAAGCTGAAGAATCCAACCGCGAATGGACGCGAATCCGATCCCATGAAAGATCTTCGTTTCAGCATTTCAGTTTTCAGCGTTTCAGCATTTACCCAAACCCCTCTTCATTCGCGTCCATTCGCGGTTCCTCTTCCAAAACATCATGCCGAAGCCGCATTCCCGCCTTGCCATCCGGGGAAAAACCCTCCATAGCCCCGCCCCCAAAGCCTCCAACCGCCTTATTTTATGTCACTCAAGATCCGCAACCTCGCCATCATCGCCCACGTTGACCATGGGAAAACCACCCTCGTCGACCAACTCCTCAAGGCCGGTGGCACCTACCGGGAAAACCAAGCCACCCAGGAGCGCGCCATGGATTCCATGGATCTGGAGCGTGAAAAAGGCATCACCATCAAGGCAAAGAACACCGCCATCCTTTACGACGGATACACGATCAACATCGTCGATACCCCGGGCCACGCCGACTTCGGTGCCGAGGTCGAGCGGGTCATGAAAATGGTGGACGGCGTCCTGCTCGTCGTCGATGCGGCAGGCGGCCCGCAGGCGCAGACCCGTTTCGTGCTCCGTAAAGCGCTCGCGGAAGGCCTCAAGCCCATCGTCGTCGTTAACAAGATCGACCGACCGCTTTCCAATCCGCTAAAGGTGCACGACCAGGTTCTCGAGCTCTTCTTGGATCTCGACGCCACCGAGGAGCAGTTCAACGCGCCTTTCTCCTACGGCTCCGCCCGCGACGGCTACTTCATGGATCATCCCGATGACGAGCGCAAGGATTGCGTACCGCTGCTGAAAAAGATCATCGAGTTCATTCCCGAGCCCGCCGCCGATCCGGCCGCGCCTTTCCATATGCTCGTCTCGAACATCGAGTGGGACAGCTTCGTCGGCCGCGTGGCGGTCGGCAAAGTCCTCGGCGGCGCCGTGAAAAAGGGCGACACGATCTGGCTCCACCGCAAGGACGGCACCAAGCAGCAGTCCAAGGTGATGAAAACCTTCACCTACTCCGGACTCGCCACCGAGGACTCGGAAGGTTGCGGCGCGGGCGGCATTGTCGGCATCGCGGCGGGCATCGAGAACATCGACATCGGCGAGACCCTCGCCGCTAGCGCCGATCAAGCGGCGCTGCCTTTCGTGGAGATCGACCCGCCGACGGTTTCCATGGAGTTCTCCATCAACGACGGCCCGCTCGGCGGCAAGGAAGGCAAGCACGTCACCTCCCGTGCCATCCGCGAGCGCCTCATGCACGAGATCAAAACCAACGTCTCTCTTCAGGTCGAGGACACCGATCAGGCCGGGGTCTTCAACGTATCCGCTCGGGGTGCGATGCAGATCGCCGTCCTTGTGGAAACGATGCGCCGCGAGGGCTTCGAGGTCTGCGTTTCCCGGCCGACCGTGATCTACCGCCGCGATGAGGGCGGCAAGCTCCTCGAACCCTTCGAGACCCTCTACATCGAGTCGCCCGGCGATTACACCCAGGGCATCCTGAAACTTCTCATCAACCGCAAGGGCATGATGGAAAACATGGAGACCGAGCCTTCCGGCGAAACGCTCATCACCGCCCTCATCCCCACCCGCGGCCTGATCGGTTTTGAAACGGAAATCGTCAACCTCACCTCCGGCCACGGCATCATGTCGCACCTTTTCCGCGAATACGGCCCGCACGCCGGCGAGATCGTCACCAGAACTACGGGAACCCTAGTATCCATGGAGGCCGGCGTCGCCACCACCTACTCGCTCCAGGCGCTTGAGGATCGCGGGGTTCTCTTCGTCGGCGCGAACGATGCGATTTACCCCGGCATGTTGGTTGGTGAAAACCCGCGCGTCGGCGACATGCCGGTCAACCCCGTGAAGGAGAAGCACCTCGACAACATGCGCTCCTCAGGCAAGGACAAGACCTCCAAGCTCACCCCGCCCATCCGCTTCTCGCTCGAGCGCGCCATCGAATACATCGACGCCGACGAACTCGTCGAGGCCACTCCGCAAAACATCCGCCTCCGCAAACGCATCCTTGACGAGAACGCCCGCAAGCGCGCCGCCAAGGGCATCAAAGGCGAAGACCGCAGCAACCGCGGGAAGTAAAATTCAAAACTCAAATTTCAACTCTCAAGGAAGAGGAAGAACCTGTTAGCCCGCCTCTGCGTCCCTCCGCGACCTCTGCGTCTCTGCGGTGAAACTCTTCCCCATGCCCTCCCACCTCATCCGCGTCTCCGAGGTCTTTTCTGGTCTGGTGCCGGAAATCCTCGGCCTGCTTGGCGCGGAGAAGGTGAAGAAACTTGGTTCCGAGTTCTTCGTTTTCCAGACGGAAAACCCTGAACTCATCACCGCCTCCCCGGCGGCGCGCTTCATCCGCTGGCACATCCCGGTGGAGCATTCCTGGCCCTGTAATCCGGAGAAGATGGAGGGCTTTGTCGAGAAAGTCGCGCAATCGCTCTACTACAAGTTCGAGGGCCGCCACCCGCAAACTGTCCTCGTCGGCCGGCTCGATCCCGGCTCGCAGAAGCCGTATTACAAATCGCTCGCCTCCAACCTCCGCGGGCGCACGCTCCAGGTCTTCGAACTCCCCGACCGCGCCCCGAAAACCGCCGAGGAACAGAATTCCGGCAAGGAAACCCTCTTCTGCCTCATCGGAAAAGAAGGCCTCTTCGCCGGCATGGCCAGCCCCAAGGCCGCGAACGGCCTCCATCCCGGCGGCTCGAAATTCATCGCCCAGAACGCCGAGGATACCGTCAGCCGCGCGGGCGCGAAGATCGCCGAGGGGCTGCACTACCTCGCCATGTTCCGCCCGGCACTCCCCGCTGGTTCGCATTGGCTGGAGCTGGGGGCCAGCCCCGGCGGCATGACCTCCGAGCTGCTGAAACGCGGCTACCAAGTCACCGCCATCGACCGCGCCCTGCTCGATACCCGCCTCAGCGCCTTCCCGAAACTCACCTTCATCAAGGACGACACCGCCGCCTTCATCCCCCCGCGCGGCGCCCGCTACGACGCCATCCTCTCCGACATGAACGGTCCGCCCCGCCAGGCCATCGCCCACGTCATCCGCCTTCACGATTTCCTAAAGCCCGGCGGTTTGGTTGTCTTCACCCTCAAGACCACCGGGGCGGAAACCCTCATGGAAATCGACGCGCTCGAGAAAGAAGTCCTCTCCCAAGCGGAAAAAGCCGGACTAATCCTCATCGCCCGAACCCACCTGACCTATAACCGGCAGGAGTTCACGCTGTTTTTCGGGAAGATCGTGGATTGAGACTCGTGGGAAAGTCTTCCGATCAAAAAATCAACAATCATCAATCGGAAATCGTCAATTCGATCGGTGTGCGTCTCCTGCGTTAGAGATTGGTGAATGATGATTGTTGATTTGGATTTTTGATTGGAAGAGGACGACCACTCAGCGATCCATGATCCACTCCCATCAGGACTTGCCGCGATATGGCATTTTCGCTGAAAATAACGTCGGGCACGAAAACCGATTTTCGGGAGTGCCATTGGTGGGCGAAGAAGCTATCCATCTGCCGATGGATGCCGCAGCCGAGATTCCCGCAAGTCTTCCTTCCCGCAAATTCGGGTGGCGTGGAGTCCTCCTTGCGTTGGCTTTGGTAGTGATGCCTTTCATTGCCTACTGGCCCGCGATCCAGGAAGGCGGCTTCATTTGGGATGATGATGACTACGTCACGGAGAACAAGACCTTGCGCGATGCCAGCGGCCTAAAGGACATCTGGATCTCGCCGAAAGCCACCCCCCAGTATTACCCGTTGGTGCATACCGGTTTCTGGATCGAATACCAGCTCGGGTAATTGGATCCCACCGGCTATCATGTCACGAATGTCCTGCTGCACGCTTCGGCATCCCTGCTACTCTGGCGGCTGCTGCGCTGGTTGTCCGTGCCGGGTGCCTGGCTGGCGGCCGCCCTGTTTGCCCTCCACCCTGTCCATGTGGAGTCAGTCGCGTGGGTCACCGAGCGCAAGAACGTGCTTTCGGCGGTGTTCTACCTGAGTGCGGGAGATGGTTTCCCAATGCCGCGAGCGGGGCGTGCCTTGCAACGGTCCGCTCCGCGCCCGAACCAGTCCCGCCGTCTTCTGGCGGGCTGGTCGGTCTGATCTTGTTCTCCGGACGCAGCAGGTTGGCGTTGC